>CAIUZU010000221.1 GCA_903903705.1 uncultured Helicobacteraceae bacterium | reverse complement strand
TGATAAAATCCCAAAAACTAAGCTTACGATAGAACTAGATGCAAAGATTTATGAAGATGTCAGAGAAAAACTAATCATTCTATAATCTTTTTTTCGATAGAATAAACAAAAATTTTATAAAGGCTTTTGCATTATGATTATGGATGTTATGGAAATTCAAAAAATTATTCCTCACCGTTACCCTTTCCTGCTTTTAGACAGAGTTACCGAAATAAAAGAGAATGAATCTCTCGTCGGGTTTAAAAACGTAACAATCGGTGATAACGTTTTCCAAGGTCATTTTCCGGGTCATCCAATCTATCCAGGCGTTATGATACTTGAGGGCATGGCTCAAGCCGGCGGCATATTGGCTTTTAAAAGCATGGGCGACATGACGGAAGAAGAGGCTGCTAACAAAGTGGTCTATTTTATGAGCATCGATAAAGCAAAGTTCCGTTCTCCTGTAAAACCGGGTGATAGACTGGAATATCGTATTAGCGTTATAAAAAACAGAGGGCAGATTTGGGTTCTTGACGGTAAAGCATTCGTAGATGATGTTTTAGTCTCTGAAGCTGAATTAAAAGCCATGATTGTAGATAAATAATGAGTAAAATTTCTCCAATGGCAATCATCGAAGATGGTGCAGTTATAGGTAAAGATGTTGAAATAGGGGCGTATTGTTTTATCTCCTCTTTAAGTACGATTGGCGATGGAACAAAAATAGAGCAGGGTAGCTGTATCTACGGAAAGACAACCATAGGCAAAAACAATCATATATTTTCACATGCCGTAATCGGCTCTGCTCCGCAGGATTTGAAGTTTGCAGGAGAAGATGTAGAGCTTATAATCGGCGATAACAATAAAATCAGAGAATTTACTCTTTTTAATCCCGGTACAAAGGGCGGCGGCGGAAAAACCATTATCGGCTCGCACAATCTTTTTATGGGATATGTTCATATCGGGCATGACGTAATTGTAGGAAATAACTGTATTTTAGCAAATGCCGCTACGCTTGCCGGACATGTAGAGATGGGTGATTATGCAGTAATCGGCGGTATGACACCGATTCATCAATTTGTACATATCGGTGAATATGCGATGGTAGCAGGCGCATCGGCACTGGCACAAGATGTTCCGCCATTTTGTATGGCAGAGGGAAATCGTGCAACACTTAGAGGTTTAAACTTAACAGGGCTTAGAAGACATCTGGAGAGAGAAGATATAGACGAGTTGAAATCAGCTTATAGAGATCTCTTTGAAGCGGGGAAACCGTTAAAAGAGATTGCAAATGAGTTGCTTGAAAAAACAACAAATCGCCATGTGCAATCACTTTGCAACTTTGCTCTTGAAACAAAAAGAGGAATTCCATATGAGAGGAAACACTAAATGATACACAGAACATGTAGTTTTTGTGGCACTAAAGAGATCGATACTAATCCGCTTATCGCAGGAAGCGGTGTATATATTTGTAAAAATTGTGTTATTTCAGCATATAAAATAATGTTTGGCGATGAGAATGTAACCTCTAGTACAAAAGATGATACACATGTGGATGAAGTTGGAAAACTGATGACTCCAAAAGAGCTCAATAACTTTCTCTCCGATTATATTATCGGTCAAGAGCGTGCTAGAAAACTCCTTAGTGTTGCGGTTTACAACCATTACAAGAGAATTTTTATAACACACAATGCAAAAGATGACGATACTGAAATTGCAAAATCAAATGTGCTTCTTATCGGACCTACAGGAAGCGGAAAAACTCTTATGGCACAAACGATAGCCAGAGTTTTAAATGTTCCCATAGCGATTGCAGATGCTACTAGCCTTACTGAGGCAGGATATGTAGGAGAAGATGTTGAAAATATTTTAACAAAACTTCTTCAAGCGGCAGACGGCGATGTGCAAAAAGCTCAAAGAGGAATAGTTTTTATAGATGAAATCGATAAAATTTCTCGTATGAGTGAAAATCGTTCTATTACCCGTGATGTTTCGGGTGAGGGTGTGCAACAGGCTCTTTTAAAAATCATAGAGGGTGCTGTGGTAAATATTCCGCCAAAGGGTGGCAGAAAGCATCCTAATCAAGAATTTATCGCAATCGACACTACAGGAATTCTTTTTATCTGCGGCGGTGCTTTTGACGGACTTGATGAGATACTTAAGAAAAAACAGGGTGAAAATGTTTTAGGTTTCGGACATGACAAAAAGAGCAAAAAAGAGCGTAAAATGAGTTACGACATGGTTGAGCCGGATGATTTGGTAAGCTACGGTCTTATACCTGAGCTTGTCGGTCGTCTTCCGATTATTGCATCATTAAATGAGATCACGGAAGATGATATGGTTCGCATCTTGACCGAGCCGAAAAACTCGATTATAAAACAGTATAAAAAACTATTCTCTATTGATAATGTTGAGCTTAACTTTGAAGAAGATGCACTAAAAGCAATCGCTATTAAGTCTATCAAAAGAAAAACCGGTGCACGCGGGCTTCGTGCTATTTTAGAAGAGAATATGATAGATATAATGTATGAACTTCCGGAGTACGGAGGATATGAGGTATTGATAACAAAAGCTGTTATAGATAACGGTGAAACGCCGGTTTATATCAAAAAAAATTCAAAACAGATAGCATAAGGTAGCATAATGATATTTAATAAACTAATTGGGCTCTTTTCAAATGATTTGGCTATAGATTTGGGCACCGCAAATACGATAGTAATAGCAAAAGGCAGAGGTATTATTATAAATGAGCCTTCAGTAGTTGCAGTAAAGACGGAAAAATTTGGACATCAAAGAGTCTTGGCTGTAGGTCATGAAGCAAAAGAGATGGTAGGCAAAACTCCCGGTAATATTAAAGCTATACGCCCTATGCGTGATGGGGTTATCGCAGATTTTGATATAACTGAAAAGATGATTAGAAAATTCATTGAAAAAGCACATGGAAGAAGATCTCTGATTAGTCCGAGAATCATTATCTGTGTTCCATACGGCTTAACGCAGGTTGAGAGAAAAGCTGTTCGTGAATCGGCACTAAGTGCAGGGGCTAGAGAGGTATTTTTGATTGAAGAGCCTATGGCAGCAGCAATAGGAGCAGGAATAGAGATTCGTGAGCCGCAAGGAAATTTAGTAGTTGATATCGGAGGAGGTACGACTGAAATCGGTGTTGTATCGCTTGGCGGGCTGGTACTTTCAAAATCAATCCGTACAGCCGGAGATAAGATAGATCAGGCAATCGTAAACTACGTAAGAAAAAAATATAACCTTCTTATCGGCGAGAGAATTGCCGAAGAGATTAAGATTGTAATCGGTACTGCCGTAACACTTGATGAAGAGTTAAAAATCATAATAACAGGCAGAGATCAGGTAGAGGGGCTTTTAAGCTCTGTTGAACTGACTTCAGAAGATGCAAGAGAAGCTATGAAAGAGCCTCTCAAAGAGATTGCAGAGGCACTGCGTGATGTACTCGAACAGATGCCTCCGGATTTGGCAGGCGATATTGTAAATCACGGTATTATATTAACAGGAGGCGGGGCTCTTATCCGTCAACTTGACAAGTACCTCTCAGATATAGTAAAAATCTCAGTATATGTCGCAGATGAGCCGCTACTTGCAGTAGCTCGTGGAACAGGTCGTGCACTTGAAGAGATAGATCTATTACAAGAACTTTTCGAAAATGACTAAGGGGTTATTTAGTTTTTTTTCAATTTTTATTGCACTCTTACTGGGTGCATTATATTATACGGATATCATACAGTCACCATTCATTTCTGCGCTTAATGGCATTAAATCAAATTATCACACTTCAGTAGAATTTATACAAAAACAGGTTGTTAGACACTTTTTTCAGGCAGAACGCATAGCAGAGCTTGAAGAAAAGATTGAAAAATATGAGAACAATCATTTAGTTATGCAGCAGTTGGCGTCAGAAATAAATGATCTTTTTGTCAAAAACGGTTCAAACTTTAAAACAAATCCTGAAGTAGAATTAGTCAGAACCATTTCATATCAAAATTTCGGTGATCAAAACAGAGTTTGGTTAGAAGTGGAAGATTATAACTCTTCACGTGTTTATGGACTTACTTATAAAGAACTTGTAGCGGGAATAGTTATTTCGCAAAACGGCAGACCTCTTGGGCTTTTAAACCGTGATATAAAAAGCTCTTATTCTGTTTTTGTCGGAGATAATAAAGCACCCGGCATTGCACATGGAAATAGTGCCGAGAACTTAATTATCAATTTTATTCCGGCTTGGTTTTTGATAGAAGTGGGGGATGAAGTTATAACTTCGGGCTTGGATGAGATATTTTTTAAAGGATTAAAAGTAGGAACTGTTCTATCTGTTACAAAATCGCAAGGATACCAAAGTGCGGTAGTTGAGCCATACTATAAAGCAAATAATCCCAACTACTTTTATATGATAAAAAAAACAAGATAAAGCTCCAAATCTCATCAAACCTTAAGTGCTTTTTACCTATAATAAACAAATTTTTTTATGTACAAAAACAAAAGGTAAAAAATGCCAAAACGCACCGACATTCATACTATCTTACTTATTGGCTCTGGTCCAATCATCATCGGTCAAGCTTGTGAATTTGACTACTCCGGAACCCAAGCCGTTAAAACGCTAAAAGAGCTGGGATACCGTGTAGTTCTTATAAATTCAAACCCTGCTACTATCATGACAGACCCTGAGTTTGCCGACAGAACATATATCGAGCCTATCAGAGAAGATGTAATCGCTAAAATTATAAGAGATGAAAAAGTTGATGCAATTCTCCCTACCATGGGTGGGCAAACTGCACTCAATGTTGCAACTAAAATGTATGAAAAAGGTATGCTTGAGGGTGTCGAATTTTTAGGTGCATCTCCTGAAGCAATACATAAGGGTGAAGACCGTTCTGCTTTTAAAGAGGCGATGATTAAAATCGGAATGGATCTTCCGTTTTCGATGTATGCATACAATATGGATGATGCTCTTAAAGCTGCTGAGACAATAGGTTTTCCTATAATCATCCGTGCATCATTTACGCTTGCAGGTGGCGGAAGCGGTGTTGCTTACAATATGGATGAATTCAAAAAGCTTGCTCAACGTGGACTTGATGAATCTCCTGTTAGCGAGATTTTAATAGAAGAGTCTCTTCTTGGTTGGAAAGAGTATGAGATGGAAGTTATCCGTGACAAAGCGGACAACTGCATTATCGTCTGTTCTATCGAAAACTTTGACCCGATGGGTGTTCATACGGGCGACTCTATAACCGTTGCTCCCGCTCTGACATTAACGGACAAAGAGTATCAACGCATGCGTAATGCCTCTTTTGATATTTTAAGAGAAGTAGGTGTTGACACGGGCGGAAGCAATGTTCAATTCTCAATTGATCCGCGCACTGGACGTATGATAGTTATCGAGATGAATCCTCGTGTTTCTCGCTCATCTGCTCTGGCTTCTAAGGCAACAGGATACCCTATTGCAAAAGTTGCAACTCTTCTTGCTGTTGGATTTACTCTTGATGAAATTACAAACGACATTACTGGAACTCCCGCATCTTTTGAGCCGGTAATCGACTATGTTGTTACGAAAATCCCACGATTTACATTTGAAAAATTTCCTGAAGCAGAAAATACGCTTAGTACGAGTATGAAATCAGTCGGTGAAGTTATGGCAATCGGGCGAACATTTAAAGAGTCCATCCAAAAAGCGTTATGTTCACTTGAAACTGGACTGTGCGGATTTGATGAAATAACTTCTGATTTTGAGTTTGTAAAACATGAGATTCGTCGTCCAAATGCTGATAGAGTTCTCTATGTAGCAGAAGGATTTCGCCGCGGTATGAGCGTAGAAGAGATGTTTGACACATGTCAAATTGACCCATGGTTTTTATACCAGCTAGAAGAGATGATAAAAACAGAGAGCATTATAACGGATAAGATTTTATCTGATGAAGAGTTTATGAGAAGCGTGAAAGTTGACGGTTTTTCAGATAAAAGAATTGCTCAACTAATAACTAAAAACTCAAATAAAGAAGTAAGCGAAGAGGATGTTTATAAAGCAAAAAAATCTCTTGGCGTAAATCTCGAATATAACGAAGTTGATACATGTGCAGCAGAGTTTGAAGCGCTTACTCCGTATCTTTACTCAACAACAAATATTACAAAACTTCCAAATGTTAAAAATAGAGTGAGTGACAAGAAAAAAGTTCTTATTCTTGGTGGTGGACCAAACAGAATTGGTCAAGGTATCGAGTTTGACTACTGCTGTGTTCACGCTGCATTTGCCCTTAAAGAGATGGGCATTGAGACAATCATGTACAACTGTAACCCAGAGACTGTTTCAACAGATTATGACACTTCCGACGTACTATATTTTGAACCGATTGATTTTGAACATGTAAGAGAAGTTATAGAAAATGAAAATCCCGATGGTGTCATCGTTCACTTTGGCGGTCAAACTCCTCTTAAACTCGCAGATTCTCTTACAAAAATAGGAGCAAAAATCGCAGGTACGCCTTCTCATGTAATTGATTTGGCAGAAGA
Organism: uncultured Helicobacteraceae bacterium; assembly: GCA_903903705.1. Taxonomy (GTDB): domain Bacteria; phylum Campylobacterota; class Campylobacteria; order Campylobacterales; family Sulfurimonadaceae; genus Sulfurimonas. The sequence goes on along the minus strand of CAIUZU010000221.1, from coordinate 4,945 downwards.
TAGAGAGCAGTTCTCTAACTTTGTAAACAAGCATGGATTGAAGCAGCCTGCAAACGGTCTTGCTCGTACAAAAGAGGAGTCGTTTGTTATCGCCCAGAGACTCGGCTTTCCTGTGCTTGTTCGCCCGTCGTTTGTTCTTGGCGGACGCGGAATGAGAATCGTTTATAGTGAAAATGAGTTGAAGCAGTATATCGATTTGGCAGTGTCCATCTCAAATAACGCTCCTGTTTTGATAGATAAATTTTTAGATCAGGCGATTGAGCTTGATGTTGATGCTATTTGTGACGGCAAAGATGTTTACATCGGCTCTGTTATGCAGCATATCGAAGAGGCGGGAATCCACTCAGGCGACAGTGCATGTTCTCTTCCTCCGGTTAATTTATCAAAAGAGATGATTGACAAAGTTGAACAGCAGACAAAAACAATCGCACTCGGACTTGGCGTTGTCGGGCTTATGAATGTTCAGTATGCGATTTATCAAGATGAGATTTACCTAATCGAAGTAAACCCAAGAGCTAGTAGAACAGTTCCTTTTGTCAGTAAAGCGACGGGTATGCCGCTGGCAAAAGTTGCAACTCGTGTTATGGTCGGAGAGACTTTAAGAGACGCACTTGCTTACTATGACAAATACAACATTGTTGAAGAGTTAAATGGACTTCTTAAGCCTCGTCTAAAAGGTCATATCTCTGTTAAAGAGGCGGTTTTCCCATTCCATAAGCTTTATGGTGCGGATTTGGTTTTAGGACCTGAGATGAAGTCAACGGGTGAAGTTATGGGAATAAGCTCAAACTTCGGAATTAGTTTTGCAAAAGCTCAGATAGCAGCAGGAAACAGAATCGTAACAGAGGGAACATGTTTCCTCTCTTTTGTAGATACAGACAAAAAACATGCTCCAGAGATAGCAAGCGGACTTCATAGACACGGTTTTAAACTTGTCGCAACAAAAGGCACGCAAGCAGTTATAGAAGAAGCAGGTATTCCTTGTGAGGTGGTTTTAAAAATCTCCGAAGGTCGTCCAAATATCGAAGACAGTATGAAAAATGATGTTATAAATATGGCAATTAATACATCCGATAACAACACTTCAAAAAAAGATGCCGTAGTTATTCGCCAAGAAGTTTTAAAACGCAATATTCCTTATTTTACAACGCTAAGTGCCGCAAGAGCGCTTATCCTTGCCCTTGATGAGATGAAAAACGATTCATGGTCAAATGCAAAAGCTCTACAAGATTTCCTAGCTTAGAAATGAGCGTAATCTTAACTCAAACCGACACTACTGTCGGTTTTTTGTCTCAAAATGCACAAAAACTTTATGAGATCAAATCCCGCCCTTCTTCAAAACCGTTTATCAAAGTTTATAAAAATTTCAAAAGTTTTATACAAGACGGCAAAAGAGTAGTAAATAGCAGAAAAAATTTAGTCCGAAGATCTAAAAAAACTACATTTATAATCAATGATTTTTCATTTAGAGTTACGCCTTTTACTTTGAACTCCCAGATATTTAGAAATAGCTCGTGGTTTTACTCTACATCTGCAAACAGAAGCGGTGAGAAGTTTTGCAGAGATTTTTGTGAATCAAAAGCTGATATAATAGTAGAAAATATGGATGGATTGACAGAGAAAGATTCATCGGCACTTATAAAGATAAATAGAGTAAAAAGGAGAAAATTAAGATGATAAAAAAAACATATAAAAAACATATATACAGTTTAGTCAGCGGTGTTGCGCTTGGCAGTGCCGGTATTGCCATGATGAGTGTTTTGAGCGGTTGTGAATCAACTCAGCAAAAAGAAGAGCAGAGTCAGCAAAAACAACAAAACAAATTTTTGATTATAGAAAAACAGGGTGATGGCAAATATGTCGTAGTTGAAAATATGCCGACTGATGGACCAAGCAGAGCTATAATCCGTGAAAAAGATGCTAACGGCAATATGGTTGAGCGATTTATGAGTGAAGAGGAGATGAAAAAGCTTGCAGAGCAGGAGTATAAAAAGGTTCAAGAGGGAACATCTGAGACACTAAAAAGTGGTGAGGGAAGTGCAGGTATGGGACTTGCCGGAACTATACTTGCCGTTGCCGCAGGCTCACTTTTGGGAAATATGATAGGCAACGCTTTGATGAATAATAAAAACTTTGCCTCAAGATCTGCTACAGCTTCGCAAAGTGCTTATAATCGTTCAAGTACACCGAGTAGCAGCACATCATCAACAGCTAAAAAGAGTCATTTTGGCGGAGCCTCTTCATCGACACCTGCATCATCATCGTCCGGTGCTTCTAGCACACCGGCAGGAGGGTGAGCATGGTCTTATTACAAAATATAAAACCTCTTAAAAATGAAAAACTTGAAGAGCTTGGATTTACATGGCATACGGATGGCGATAAAAGTGGGTATATAAGTGATACCTTGGTAAAAATCACGCAAGCTGAAGCTGAAGTCTATTATGAAGCTGTTAATGAGATCTATGACATGTATGCCGAAGCTGCGCAATATGTTATAGATAATGAGCTTTTTTTTGAACTCGGAATTCCTTTTAATCTCATAGATGCAATTAAAAAAAGTTGGGAGAGTGATGTTCATTGGCATATTTACGGCAGATTTGATCTCTCAGGCGGAATAGATGGTAAAGCAATAAAGCTCTTAGAGTTTAATGCCGATACCCCGACAGCACTTTTTGAGACGGCTCTGCTTCAGTGGGCACTTTTAAAAGAAAACGGTATGGATGAAGATAAACAGTTCAATAATGTCTATGATGCAATCAGAGAAAATTTCAAAAGACTCATTACCCTTTTTGACGATACTGAATTATTTGATGAGAAATATGACGGATGGAAGATACTCTTCTCATCTGTTCATGGCAACGACGAAGAAGAAGCTACAACAAAACTTTTGCGACAAATGGCGACTGATGCGGGCTTTAACACAGGATTTGAATATCTGCAAAATGTAAAATTCGATGATGAGGGCATATATGACAGAGATGAAACTCAGTATGAGTATTGGTTTAAACTCTATCCGTGGGAAGATATAGCCATCAATGAGCCTGAACTTGCAACGACTTTAACGACTATCATGCAAAATCAAGCCGCAATCATCTTAAACCCTGCATATACGCTTTTGTTTCAGTCAAAAGGAATGTTAAAGATTCTTTATGACCTTTTTCCGGATTCGCCCTATCTCTTAAAGGCATCATTTGAGCCATTAAAAGGCGTAAAGCATGTTCAAAAAAGTGTTTTTGGCAGAGAGGGAGCAAATGTTAAGATAGTGGGTGCAGACGGAACTGTTTTAAATGAACAAGGCGGAGAGTACGGCAATCACAAACAAGTTTATCAAGAGTATGTGGAGCTTCCAAAAGATGCTGAGGGAGCGAAATATCAAGCAGGTGTTTTCTTTGCTTATGAGGCATGCGGACTTGGTTTTAGAAAAGGCGGCGAGATTATGAACAATATGAGTAAATTTGTCTCTCATGTTATAGTTTAAGGGGCTATTTATGGATGTAATCGAACTTTTTAAATTTATGATAGAGTCCAAGAGCGAAACACCGGATGATGGCGAACTTTTGGATTTTATAGAGAACTACTTGAGTGATTTTAAAGCTGTTCGCATAGATGTGGAGGGTGTAAAAAATCTCTTTATCTATAAAAAATTTGGTGTGGGAGAACATCTCTGTTTTGCAGGTCATGTCGATGTCGTTCCCTCAGGGAACGGTTGGGATACAAACCCTTATGAAGCCTTTGAAAAAGACGGTTATATCTACGGTCGCGGTACGCAGGATATGAAAAGCGGAGTCGCCGCATTTACTCAGGCTCTAAAAGAAGTTAAAGATTTTAAAGGTACGCTCTCCCTACTTTTAACTTCCGATGAAGAGGGCGAGGGAACTTACGGAACGATCGAAGCCGTAAAATATCTCAAAGAGCACTCTTTGCTTCCGGATGCCGCTATCGTGGCAGAACCTACATGTGAGACTGTTTTCGGTGATGCGATTAAGGTCGGAAGAAGAGGATCTATAAACGGCTATATAACCATAAAAGGGAAACAGGGTCACGCCGCATATCCTGAAAAATCTATAAACCCCATAGATCTTATAGCTCCGAGATTGGCAAATATGGCTGGAGTAGATCTAGATAACGGAGATGAGTTTTTTGCTCCGAGCAAGTTTGTCGTAACGGATATAAGAGCCGGAATGCAGGTTACAAATGTAACTCCAAATGAACTTAAAATGATGTTCAATGTACGAAATACAACGCGCACTTCTCAAAAAGAGGTTGAGGCTTTTGTCGCAAAAAATCTTCACGGTTTGGAGTATGAGCTAAAATTGACTCAAGGCGCATATCCTTTTAGAACAGACACAAACACAAAACTTGTTCGTAAAATGGATAGAGCCGTCACACATATAACAGGCATAAAACCAAAACACTCGACTATCGGCGGAACTTCGGATGCGAGGCATTTAGCACCGCTTGGTATTGCAGTTATTGAGTTTGGCGTAATAAACGATACTATTCATGCAGTTAATGAGAGAACTTCTATAAAAGAGGTTACACAGCTTTATGAAGTTTTTAAAAATCTTATAGAGAATTGGAGCGAAGAATCATGATGAGATATTTTATTTTGGTAGCTGTTTTCATTTCCACTTTAAGTGCGCTAAATTGGTCAAGCGATTATGAAGCGGCACTCAAAGAGGCAAAAAAAGAGAAAAAAGATATCTACCTTTTTTTAGGTTCGGAGTATTGTAAATATTGCGATAAGTTTAAAGAAGAGGTTCTTATAAAGGATGAGGTTATAAAAAGACTAAAAAAAAGTTATGTTCTTTTGTACCTCTCAAGAGATATAGACGACATCCCTGCAGGGCTTGAGACAAAACCCGTTCCAAGGCACTATTTTTTAGATAGCAACGGCAAGGTTATCTACACCACAATCGGCGGAAGAAGTGTTGAGGGGTTTGAT
>CAIUZU010000220.1 GCA_903903705.1 uncultured Helicobacteraceae bacterium | reverse complement strand
TGCAAATAGTGCGGTTATCCAGAAAGAGAAGACGCAATGCGAACGTAAACTCAAAAAATATGACCTTGCAAAAAATGCCCTTGAAGATGCAAAAGAGTTATATGAAATGGCAAAAGATGAGAGTGACGAAGATGCTATAAAAGAGTGTTTCGATGGGGCAGAAGATCTTGAAGATCTCATCCGAAGCATGGAGATAGAGGTACTGCTAAGCGAAGAGATGGACGCAAATAACGCTATTTTATCCATTCATCCCGGAGCAGGCGGTACTGAGTCGCAAGATTGGGCTTCTATTCTTCTTAGAATGTATAAAAGATTTGCTGAGAGACGAGGATGGAGCGTTGAAGTACTGGATTATCAAGCAGGCGATGAAGCAGGCATTAAAGATGTTTCCCTTCTTATTAAAGGTGAGAATGCATACGGATACCTAAAAGTGGAAAACGGGATTCATAGACTTGTTCGCATCTCCCCTTTTGACTCTAACGCTAAAAGACACACATCTTTTAGCTCCGTAATGGTATCTCCCGAGGTTGATGACGATATAAATATTGAAATAGAAGATAAGGATATTCGCATCGACACATACCGTTCAAGCGGTGCAGGCGGACAACATGTCAACAAGACAGAATCGGCAATCCGCATAACGCACATCAAGACAAATGTAGTTGTTCAGTGTCAAAATGATAGAAGCCAGCACAAAAACAAGGCAACGGCAATGAAGATGCTAAAATCAAGACTTTATGAGTTAGAGCTTGAGGCTCAAAAAGCTCAGATTGCGGGGATTGCAAAGAGTGAGATAGGATGGGGGCATCAAATCCGTTCTTATGTAATGCAGCCGTATCAGCAGATAAAAGATACAAGAAGCAACGAAGCTTACTCAAATATCACCGCAATACTTGACGGTGACATCGATAGAATGATTGAAGATGTACTTATCTCTCAAAACAGAGCCTAGTTCTTCAAAGATTATCTAAAATTTTTAATATGAATATAATTAAAGAGTTTAATCTTGAGAGCAAATGCTCTTATTTGCCTTCAAGAGATCAGATAACACACTACAAAGTCATTGAGGAGTGTTCAGTTTCATACTGCCAAGAGCTTATAGAGCGTGGATACAGAAGATTTGGCAAAATGTACTTCAGACCGATATGCGTTGCATGTGATGAGTGCAAAAGCATAAAAATAGACGTAGATAATTTTGAGTTCTCTTCCTCGCAAAAACGAGTTCTAAAAAAAGCATCAAATATTAAAAGTTACATTCAAAAACCTACAATAAGCAAAGAGCATCTAGAACTTTTTGAAAAATATCATCTATACATGAAAGATAAAAAAAGTTGGGAGCATAACAGCACAACGCCTCAAAACTACTACAACTCTTTTGTAGACGCACATAACGATTTTGGATATGAGATTCTCTATTTTTTTGAAAATATACTTATAGGGGTAGATCTTATAGATATTTTAGAAGACGGTGTGTCATCTATATACTTCTACTATGATCCGGATTTTGCCAAATATTCCCTTGGCAGGCTATCACTTTATAATCAAATACTCTTTGCAAAAAAATCTCAGAAAAAATGGATTTATCTCGGTTATTATGTTAAAGATTGCCCATCTCTTTCATATAAATCCCAATATAAACCATATCTAACACTTGAGAGAAGACCTGAAATGTGTGAAGAGCCGATCTGGATTTAGTATTGTGTTGCAAAATGAGATAGTAGCACTATTTTTTTCGATTTTATGAGTAATTTTTTTATTTTTTTAATTATAATAGATATAATCTCGCTATGCTTAAAATAATCAAAACAGAAATCATTTACTTTACGCTTATACTGCTTGTATTAGCCGTTTTACAACATGCGGATCTGCTTCATTCTCCATTAGAGAGAATAAGTTTAATGTCAGACAAAGAGAACTATCTTCATCCATTACTATGGACTTCTACAGTATATATAGCTGTTGGTTTAATAAGATTGATCGTTAAATATCTGCTTCATCTAAAAAATAGAAATAAACAAAATTAACAGTAAAGAAATTGGAGGATTTTTATCTATTTTGGTAGAGTATAAACAGCACTTCTTTTAAAAAGTGCTGTTTAAGAATTGGATTAGCCGTTTCTCTTTTTGATGATCTCTTCAGATACATTTCTTGGAACTTCTTCATAGTGATCGAATTCCATAGAGTACGTTGCACGTCCTTGAGTAGCAGAACGAAGATCTGTTGAGTAACCGAACATCTCAGCAAGTGGAACGAATGCATCAACAATTTTGTTTCCGCTTCTATCACCCATTGCATTGATTTGTCCACGACGACGGTTAAGGTCACCAATAACATCGCCCATGTAATCTTCAGGAACTTCAACTTCAACTTTCATAATCGGCTCTAAGATTGCAGGGTTTGCTTTTCTACAACCCTCTTTAAAGCCCATTGAAGCAGCAAGTTTAAATGCCATCTCATTCGAGTCAACTTCATGGTATGAACCGTCATATAAAGTGATATCCATATCTTCCATTGGGTAGCCCGCAAGAACACCGTTGCTCATAGTTTCAGCACACCCTTTTTCAACTGCAGGAATATACTCTTTTGGAACAACCCCACCTTTGATTTCATTGTGGAACACAAAACCTGTACCAGCAGCGCCTGGCTTGATTCTAAGATATACGTGACCAAATGCGCCACGTCCACCAGATTGTTTTGCGTATTTGTACTCTTGCTCAACTTCTTTTCTGATGGTTTCACGGTAAGAAACCTGTGGCGCGCCGACTTCAGCTTCTACTTTAAACTCTCTTTTCATACGGTCAACTAGGATTTCAAGGTGTAACTCTCCCATTCCTGAGATAATAGTTTGACCTGTCTCATCATCTGTATGAACTCTAAAAGATGGATCTTCAGCAGCAAGTTTACCTAGAGCTAGACCCATTTTCTCTTGATCTGCTTTAGTTTTTGGCTCAACAGCAACAGAGATAACAGGTTCTGGGAAAACCATACGCTCTAATACAACCGTATCATCTGGATCACAAAGAGTATCTCCAGTAGTTGTATATTTAAGACCAACAACTGCACCGATTTCACCGGCATAAATCTCTTTTACCTCTTCACGCTTGATAGCATGCATCTTTACAATACGGCCAATACGCTCTTTTTTATCTTTTGTAGAGTTGTGAACAAATGAACCTGCTTCTAATGAACCGCGATATACACGAATAAAAGTCAATGTTCCAACAAAAGGGTCTGTCATGATTTTAAATGCCAAAGATGCAAATTTACCATCATCAGTAGATGGAACAACAACTTCAATATCTTCATCATCCATCATTGTTCCCTTAATAGGAGCACACTCAACCGGAGATGGAAGATATGCAACAACAGCATCTAGAAGAGTTTGAACACCCTTATTCTTAAATGCTGTTCCTGCAGTCATTGGAACGATATGCATATTTATTGTTGCATATTTGATTCCAGCGATAATTTCATCCGTAGTTAACTCTTCACCTTCTAAGTATTTCTCAGCTAAGTGTTCATTACCGTCAACACCTGAAATAGACTCAATCATCTTTTCACGATATTCTGCAGCTTTATCTACTAAATCAGCAGGGATTTCTTCTACGTGGTAGTTAGAACCCATCTCAGCATCTTTATCCCAAACGATTGCTTTCATCGTAACAAGATCTACGATACCAGCAAAACTCTCTTCTTCACCGATAGGAAGTTGAATTGGAACCGGATTACCTTTTAGACGTGTACGAATCTGCTCTTCAACTTGGTAAAAGTTTGCACCTGTTCTATCCATTTTGTTAACAAAAACGATTGATGGCACGCCGTAACGATTTCTTTGTCTCCAAACTGTCTCTGACTGAGGTTGAACACCGCCAACAGCACAAAATACTGAAACAGCACCGTCAAGAACACGCATAGATCTCTCAACTTCGATTGTAAAGTCAACGTGACCCGGAGTATCGATGATATTAATCTGTTTACCAGCCCACTCACAAGTAGTTGCAGCTGAAGTAATTGTAATACCACGTTCTTGCTCTTGCTCCATCCAGTCCATAGTAGCAGCGCCATCATGAACCTCACCGATTTTATGCTCACGACCCGTATAGAAAAGGATTCTCTCTGTTGTTGTCGTTTTACCTGCATCAATGTGAGCAGCAATACCGATGTTTCTTACATCTTCTAATTTATGTGATCTTGCCATAATATATTCCTATTACCAGCGATAGTGAGCAAATGCTTTATTTGCTTCAGCCATACGGTAAGTATCTTCTTTTTTCTTAAATGCGTTACCTTTATCAGATGAAGCATCCATTAATTCATTTGCTAATCTCTCAGCCATTGTTCTCTCATTTCTTTTACGAGAAGCATCAACTAACCATCTAATAGCTAGAGAAAGTTGACGCACTGGGCGTACTTCTACTGGAACTTGATAAGTAGCACCACCGACACGGCGACTCTTAACTTCAATAATCGGTTTAATATTTTCAATAGCATTATTGAATGTATCAATACCTACCTTCTCTCCGCGAGAACTAATGATATCTAATGCACTATAGATGATTTTTTCAGCTGTGCTTTTTTTACCATCAAACATAATTTTATTAATAAATTTCGTTAAAATTTTGCTTCCATAAACAGGATCCGGCATAATTTCACGAACGGGAGCTTTTCTTCTTCTCATTTGTAATTTCCTTACTTCAATTTTTTTCAAATTTACTCAAAATATCTCACCAAAGAGATATCCTGTGTGTGCTTGAATATCTTTTTTATACTTCTATTTTAGAAGTTATTTTTTAGCTTTAGCTTTCTTAGTTCCGTATTTAGAACGAGAAACTTTACGATTTGCAACACCAGCAGTATCTAATGCACCACGAACGATATGGTATTTAACACCCGGTAAATCTTTAATACGACCACCACGAACTAAAACGATTGAGTGCTCTTGAAGGTTGTGACCTTCTCCCATGATATATGAAATAACTTCGAAACCTGAAGTTAAACGAACTTTCGCAACTTTTCTCAAAGCCGAGTTAGGTTTTTTTGGTGTTGTTGTGTAAACACGAGTACAAACACCTCGACGCTGTGGACATGATACTAGAGCAGGTGATTTTGATTTTTTAACCACTTTTTGACGCTCTTTTCTAATCAATTGATTAATTGTAGGCATACAATTCCTTTACTTAATTTTTCCAGTAGAATTTAACTCACTATTTTTAGGGAGTTATAGACGCGTGATTATAATAAAAATATAATAAAAAAATGCTTAATTTAAGTGAAGTTTAATATACGAAATAATAGAAGAAACACAATAGCAGGGAGAGAGACTTCTTAAAAGAAGCTCTCTATTAATTTAAATTAATCTGTACCAAAAACAATCTCTTGATCTTTATAAATACCTGTTCCAACCGGTATCGTACGACCGATGATAACATTCTCTTTAAGATCATTTAGATCATCGACTTTTGCACTTACCGCAGCTTCTGTCAATACTTTTGTAGTATCTTGGAATGACGCTGCAGAGATAATACTATCAGCTGAAACTGCTGCTCTAGTAATACCTACTAGGAACGGCTCAGCAATTGACGGGCGACCGCCAAGTTTAATTATTTTCTCATTCTCTTGTGCGAACTTAGTTTTAGAGATCAAATCTCCCTCAATAAACTTAGTATCGCCTGATTTAACAATTTTTACCTGTCTAAGCATTTGAGTAAAAATAACCTCAATGTGCTTATCGGCAATATTAACACCTTGAGAGCGATAAACTTGTTGTACTTCACTCACTAGATAGTTATATAGTGCTTTAACACCCATAATACGAAGTAGCTCATGTGAAGAGATAATCCCTGAAGTCAATCTCTCGCCGGCATGAACGAAATCGCCCGTATTTACAACCGGAGTATGAGATTTATCAACAAAATACTCTTTAATAATTCCGCTCTCAGACGTAACTAGAATTCTAATTTTTCCACGAAGAAGTTTACCAAAGCTTACAGTTCCGTCTATCTCAGAGATAAGAGCGGTTGCTTTTGGACGACGACCTTCAAAGAGTTCACTTACACGAGGAAGACCTCCGGTAATATCGCTTGACTTTTGAAGTGCTTTTGGCGTTTTTGCAATAATATCCGCAACTTTTACTCTTGCGCCGTTTTCTACATAAATAGAAGTTTTTGCTTGAACTTGGTATCTTAAAAGCTCACCATCTTCGCTTGCAAGCACGATTGTCGGCTTATATTCAGTAGCGATATGGTCATTAATCATTAAACGGGTTTTACCTGTCAACTCATCATACTGCTCAGTAGCTGTCGTTCCGATAATAATATCTTCAAATTTAACCACACCGTTTGTCTCAGAGATAACCGGATTTGAGTATGGATCCCACTCTGCGATTACCGTTGATTCATCAGTTTTTGGTTTAGCTATAAGAGTTTTTGGGTCTACAACAGCATCGTCTTCTACAACTATTACAGAACCACGTGCGATATAGTGACGTACTGCTTCACGATTGTTAGCATCGACAACTGTTGCGAAGAGTCCTTTTTCTACAACTTCATAGCCGGCTTTTATACCCTCAAATCTCTCTAAATAGTCGCCTCTTAGCAAGAAGTATTTAACAACTCCATCCTCTTTTGCAAGAATTTTTTGAGTTACAGGTGCACCGTTTGCAACTAACACTTCAGACGCATAAGGGATACGGCTTGGAACATTCCATCCGTCTTTGATTGTCTCAACGATAGATTCAAACTCTTTAACTTCTGCACCGTTTTCATACGGGAAGTAGTATTTACCCTCGATTTGTCCGCCTACACCTGCTAATTCATTTGGTTTAGCAATTTCGTTTTTACGAAGAGAGTAACGAACCGTCTCAGTTTTTGAGATAACACTGACTATGACTTCATCATGAACTGTTTGAACCTCAAATCTACCGGTAAATGGAGCTTTAATTTTTGGCTCAACCAATAAAACTGCAGCATTTCTACGATTTGCTACGATATTTTTGCCCTCTTTTGAAGCATACGTTTTAAGGTTATAGTAACGGATAAAGCCCTCTTTTTCCGCAACAACTTGTCTCTCTTGTGCAGTCGAACTTGCAGTTCCACCGACGTGGAATGTTCTAAGAGTAAGCTGTGTGCCCGGTTCACCAATTGATTGAGCTGCGATAATACCGACTGCTTCACCTCTGCGAACAATCTGACCGTTAGCAAGATTCACACCGTAGCATAGAGCACAGATGCCATTTTCACTTTTACATGTAGTCGGTGTTCTGATATAAGCTGCTTTTATTCCGGCTTCTGCAATTACTTTTGCACTTACTTCATCGATTAGTGTTCCCTCAGCAAAAAGAATCTCGTTGCTGATTGGATCTATAACGTCATCAGCTAAAACTCTACCGTTTAATCTATCTTCTAAAGATTCGATTAGAGTATTTTGATCAGAAATATCTGAAATCTCTATACCCTCATGCGTATGGCAGTCATGCTCAACAATTTTAACATTTTGAGCAACGTCAACTAGTTTACGAGTCAAATATCCGGCATTTGCTGTTTTAAGAGCTGTATCGGCAAGACCTTTTCTAGCACCGTGGGTAGAAATAAAGTACTCGATTACGTTAAGACCCTCTTTAAAGTTAGAGATAATCGGTGTTTCAATAATCTCACCACTCGGCTTAGCCATAAGACCCCTCATACCTGCAAGCTGACGAATTTGAGCTGCTGAACCACGAGCTCCAGAGTCAGCCATCATATGGATAGAGTTAAAGCCTGATTTATCTGTTTGAACCAGATCCATCATCTGAGTAGCAAGAGTGTTGTTCGTATCTGTCCAAACATCAATAATTTTATTGTATCTCTCTTGTTCTGTTAAAAGACCGGCTTCATACTGTTTTTGAATCTCAAATACTCTATTTTTTGATTCAGCGATTTTAGCTTCTTTTCCTTCTGGAATTTTTATATCATCAATAGAGATAGATACTCCAGACTCAGTAGCATGTTTAAAACCTAAGTCTTTAAGTCTATCTAGGAATCCTGCAGTTATACCAATACCGCCATGTTTTTGAACATAATCTACAAGTTCATTGATAGCTTTTTTCTTCATAACTCTATTCCAAAGTTCTGCCGGAACAAAATCAGGTAAAACAGCTTTTAGAAGCATACGTCCTGCTGTTGTATGAATAATTCTGCCATCGTCTCTTGTTCTAACTTTTGCATGAATATCTAGTGCATCATGCTCAATAGCAATTCTTACTTCATCAACATTTGCAAAAAGTTTATTTGAGCCTTTTACGCCGTTTTTCTCTAAAGTTATATAGTAGATTCCAAGAACCATATCCTGTGAAGGTGTAGCTATCGCTTTACCTGATGCAGGAAGAAGAATATTCATAGATGCAAGCATCAAAACTTTAGCCTCTGCAATTGCAGCCGAGCTTAAAGGGATGTGAACAGCCATCTGGTCACCGTCGAAGTCGGCATTGAATGCAGCACAAACCAACGGGTGAAGCTGAATAGCTTTCCCATCAATTAACTTAGGATGGAATGCTTGAATAGAAAGCTTGTGAAGTGTCGGCGCACGGTTTAGTAAAATCGGATAACCGTCAACGATCTCAGCAAGACATTCCCAAACCTCGTTTGTTTTGTCCTCTATCATCTTCTTAGCAGCTTTAACCGTTGTCGCATAACCCTTATCTTCAAGTTTTGCAATCAAATGCGGCTTAAACAACTCAAGTGCCATTTTCTTCGGTAATCCACACTGATCCATTGATAAAGACGGTCCTACAACAATAACCGAACGTCCAGAGAAGTCAACACGCTTACCAAGTAAGTTTTGTCTGAAACGTCCCTGCTTACCCTTAATGATTTCACTTAAAGATTTTAATGGACGCTTGTTAGCACCTTTTACGGCATTAGCACGACGACCATTATCAAAAAGTGCATCAACAGACTCTTGAAGCATTCTTTTTTCATTTCTAACAATGATTTCCGGTGCTTCAAGTTCTACAAGACGTTTAAGTCTTTGGTTACGGTTGATAACACGACGGTAAAGGTCATTTACGTCCGAAACCGCGAATTTACCGCCATCAAGCGAAACAAGAGGTCTTAAGTCAGGTGGAAGAACAGGGAGAACCGTA
>CAIUZU010000219.1 GCA_903903705.1 uncultured Helicobacteraceae bacterium | reverse complement strand
TCTGGAGCTTGCTCAAAAGCTTTTTAAAACTTACCTTGATATTTTAAAATCTAAAAACAAGATAGGACTTCTTGAGTCATATCTTGAGTACAACAGATCTAAACTTGAAGGGCTGACTAAAAAATTTGATATGAATTTGTCAAATAAGATGGATTTATTTCAAATGAGGGTTGAGTATGACTCGGCTGAGATAGAGCTTGAGAAAGAGAAGAAACTGTTTCAAGTTTATGATTTGAAGTTTAAACAGTATATCGGAGACAGTGCGTATGAACTGCCCAAGATAGAGTCTGATAAGCTGATTTTAGAAACTATTAAAGAGATGAGGGCACAAGTTCTCGGCAGTGGTGATTTGGAAAAAAGTTTAAAAGTAAAACAGGCTGAGGCTGCAGTTGAAATATCAGCTTCGGAGCTTGAAAACGCAAAAGCAGGACACCTGCCAAAGCTGACGTTTGATGCGGCATACTCAAAATATGATACGGATACGCCGACGGTTGATGCACCATACGATACTACAAAGTATGCAATGATTAATTTAAATATACCGATTTACGGTGGTGGTTATGTCTCTTCAAAAGTGGACTCTTCCAAACTTATGATAAAGGCTGCAGGTGAAGATCTGGAGAATGCAAAAAAAGAGGTACATGTACAGTATGATGAGTATATGGCACTTTTTGAAGCTTCTAGCGAGTCAGTTTGGATGTATAAAAAGGCACTAGAATCCGCAGAACTTTACCTTCAAGCTATAAGCCAAGGGTATGAGTACGGGCTTAAGAGCATTATAGATTTAAATGATGCTAAAAATAAACTAAATGAAGTAAAATATAAATATGTTGAAAATATGCATGAACTTGTTAATTCATACATCGGACTTTTGATGGTTACACATAATTTTAAAGAGTTAAATCTCTTAGATAAACTAGTTGAGTAGGAGTGAAGATGAAAAAAGCGATAGTTACGGGTATTACGGGACAAGACGGAGCATATCTTGCAGAGTTGTTATTAAATAAAGGGTATGAGGTTTATGCAACTTACAGAAGAACTTCCTCTGTAAATTTCTGGCGTATAGAAGAGCTTGGCATAGAAAAACATCCAAATCTTCATTTAGTCGAGTATGATTTAACAGATCAGTCAAACAGTATAAGAATGGTTGCAGAGATTAAACCCGATGAGATTTACAATCTTGCAGCACAGAGTTTTGTAGGCGTTTCGTTTGAACAGCCGCTTGCAACTGCTCACATAACAGGACTTGGATGCGTACATCTGCTTGAAGCCGTGCGTATAGTAGATCCTAAGATAAAATTTTATCAGGCAAGCACTTCGGAGATGTTTGGTTTAGTTCAAGAGATTCCTCAAAAAGAGTCTACACCTTTTTATCCTAGAAGCCCTTACGGCGTTGCAAAGCTTTATGCTCACTGGATGGTGATAAACTACCGAGAATCTTACAATATGTTCGCATGCAGCGGTATTTTGTTTAACCATGAATCGCCTCTAAGAGGAAGAGAATTTGTTACAAGAAAGATAACTGATAGCGTAGCAAAAATCAAACTCGGCAAACTTGATGTTTTAGAGCTTGGAAATATGGATGCTAAGAGGGATTGGGGATTTGCAAAAGATTATGTTGAGGGAATGTACTTGATGCTTCAAGCTCCAAAGCCCGACACTTATGTTCTTGCGACAAACAGAACAGAGACGGTAAGAGATTTTGTGACTATGGCATTTAAAGCAGCCGGCATTGAGTTAGAGTTTGAGGGTTGTAATGAAAATGAAGTGGCAAAAGAGAAATCGACAGGTAAGGTAATGGTAAGGGTAAATCCTAAGTTTTACAGACCTGCCGAGGTTGAACTGCTTATCGGCAATCCTCAAAAAGCAAAAGATGAACTCGGATGGGAACCAAAATGCACGCTTGAAGAGCTGTGTGCCATGATGGTAAAAGAGGATTTAAGAAGGAATGAGATTGGGCACAGCTTCTAAGAGAGTTCTTATTTTTGGTATAGACGGATTTACCGGAAATCACTTATCTACTTATCTGCAAAACGCGGGGTATGATGTTTACGGAACTTCATACTCTGGCGCAAGCGGTAAAACATTTAAGGTAGATATTACCTACAAAGCCGATATAGACACTGTTTTAAAAGAAGTCATACCTGATTTTATTATAGTTCTCTCCGGTATCTCTTTTCCGGCACATGGGCATAATGAAGAT
>CAIUZU010000218.1 GCA_903903705.1 uncultured Helicobacteraceae bacterium | reverse complement strand
GCTGCTCATCTTTTTCTTTATAAATCTGCTCAATCTTTATTCTCTCTTCTATAAGCATCTTCTCTTTTTGATCTCTTAGAGTTCTGGTCTCACCCTCAAGAGTTTCAACTTTTTGCTGTAGTTTAATATTTTGGTCTTCTAAAAATTTATAATATCTCTCATCTGTATGATTGAGTGATCTTTTACTATCTGTTTTTCTTGATACTATTTGAGTTTTATCGTCATCACCGAGCATAACAAGCTTTATTCCGCCCTCAACCACGCTCTGTAGAGAACCTCTTCTTATGCGATTATGAATTGCTTCTCTTGATATGCCAAGCTGCTCTGCAGCATCTGAGATAGATAGTTTTTGCATATAAATATTCCCTTATCTCATATTTTCAAAAACTAAAGGCGCTTCCCACTCCATAGAGCGAATCGTTGAAATTACTTTTTGCAAATCATCTAGTTTTGCCCCTTTTACTCTTATCGAGTCACCCTCTATTTGAGCTGTTACTTTGAGTTTTAGGTTTTTTATCTCTGCAGCTATTTTTTTAGCCTCTTTAGACTCAATATAATCAACAATCTTAAAAGTTACTTTTCTATTGTTTCCGCTTGCATTTTCAGTTTTTGCCTCTTCCAAAACCTTTGAAGAAAGTTCTTGGTTTAGAAGTTTTGCTATAACTATATCTTTAAGTGCATCGAGCTTGTTATCGCTTGATGCTACTAACACCAAAAGCTTATCTTTTTCTTTATAGTCAATCTCATAAGTCGTACCTTTAAAATCGTAACGGTTTGCGACCTCTTTATCGGCGGAATTAACAGCGTTTTTAAACCTCTGCATATCTATCTTTGCACTTATATCAAATGAATACTCTTTTGCCATTGCTAACACTCCATATTTTTTAAAACTAACTGTGTTTGATTATATAACAAACAAAATCTAAAACAACTTAAAAGCTTATGCCGCCGCCAAAATTAGAAAAAGATGGATCCATATAACCAAACATGGCACTTCTTGCTCTTAGTTTTTCTATATCTGCTTTGCTTGAAATACCTTGCGGACATACAAGCGTACATGCATTGCAAAGCGTACAATCCCAAACACCGTTTATCTGAATATTGTCAATCTTCTCTTTTTTATTTGTCTCTCTCTTATCGCTAACATATCTCAAAACTCTTGTTAGCGAAAACGGTCCTAAAAACTCACTATTGACCGCATAAACCGGACAAGCACTATAGCAAGAGCCGCAAAGTATGCAATTGCTCTGTACTTCATTTAACTTTTCATCTTCATGTGAGAGTAAAACACTGCTTGTGATAGAACTCTGATATGCTTTTGCCTTTGCATTAAAACCATAAGCCTTATCCATGTCTACAACCAAATCACGAATAACGGGAGTGTTGTTTAGAGGCTCAACAAAATCTCCATCTTGCACATGATACGAACAGGCTAAAACTTCTCTGCCATTTACTCTTACCGCACAACTTCCGCAAACACTGCTTCGGCATCCGCTGTTATATGCAAGGGAGCCGTCTTGCGTTATTTTAATCTCATTTAATGCTTCTAGCAGAGTTTGTTTTTTTGCCTCAACTTCATAACAAACAACACTATCTCTTTTGATATTAATCTTCATAACAAATCGCTCCGTTTTTATCTATTATCGAGTGAGCTTTAAATTTTTCATTATCTGCTGCTGGAAAATCAACTCTAAAATGTGCTCCTCTGCTCTCTTGCCTGTTTATTGCAGAGATGATAATAAGTTCGGCGAGTTCAAGCATATTTTTAAACTCCAAAAACTCTATGAGATTTGTGTTATATATTTTTGTTTTATCATCCAGACCCATCTTCGGTAAAATATTTCTTATCTCTTGGACTTCATTTAAAACATTTTGCAAAGCGGTTTTATCCCTTTTTATTCCGACATTTTTATAAAACAGATCTCCTAGAAATTTCTGTTTTTCATAAAAATTTATCTCATTCGTATACTCTTTTATCTCTGTGATTTGCTCTTGCAGATCTAGATTTTCATCAGAACTCTTTGCATGTTCTGCCGCATTTTTTCCGACTTGTCTGCCAAATACTACAAGCTCTAAAAGAGAGTTTCCGCCTAGCCTGTTTGCTCCATGAACTCTATGGTTCGCACACTCCCCGACTGCATATAGTCCGGCTATACATGTGGAGGAGTTTTCATCTACATCTATTCCGCCCATTGTGTAGTGTGCTGCAGGTTTTATGGGAATTAGCTCACGTGCAGGATCAATATTTTCATACAGTTTTGCAAGTTTTGCCTCTTGCGGAAGCTCTTTTTCTATAAATTCTAATCCTAAATGGCGAATATCTAAAAATATATCTTCCCCTTTTGCTATCTCATCATCAATAGCTTTTGAGACTTCATCACGAGGCAAAAGTTCATTGACAAACCGCTCGCCTTTTGAGTTTAAGATATATCCGCCTGCACCTCTAGCACTCTCGGAAATTAAAATGGAGGAGTTTTTAAGAGCGGTTGGATGAAACTGTACAAACTCCAAATCACTCGCTTTTACTCCGGCTCTTAGTGCCGTTGCTATGCCATCACCCGTAGATGAACTAGAGTTCGTCGAGTAGTTATGGTAAATCCTGCTATATCCGCCCGTTGCTACGATAACGCTTTGCGCTTCATACGTTTGTACTTCGCCGCTTCTTTTGTTTAAAACACTGACACCGTAAACAAAAATTTTCTCTTGAGCATCTTTACATGTAAGAAACTCTAACAGATACCGCTCATTTAAAATCTCAATTCCCTCTGCCAAACATCTGTCATAAAGCGTGTGAAGAATCTTTAATCCTGTATAGTCTTGCGCATAACATGCTCTTGGAGCATAAGCACCGCCTAGTTTTCTTTGGGCGATTCTTGACTCATTAGTTCTGCTAAAACCAACACCGATACTATCAAGCCACGCTACTGCATGAGGCGCTTCTTGACACATATATCGCACTGCATTTTCATCTGCCAAACCAGCGGCAGATTTAAGTGTATTTTGCACATGTATCTCTATGCTGTCGCCGCCATCTTCTGACAAAACAGCATTTATGCCGCCTTGAGCCATGCATGTCTGGCTTCTTGTCGGGTACTCTTTTGTTATAACCGTTACTTTCGCACCGCTCTCTTTTGCACTAAGAGCGGCAACAAGCCCTGCTCCGCCTGCTCCTATAATTATCACACTTTTCATTTTTTCACCATATTTCAATTTTCCTACACCACAAGTGTTAGAGCATAATATCTTGCAATCCTCAAACTACCGGCTATTATAACAAACCAAACAAACCTAAGCCTAACTACTCCGGCAACCAGTGTTAGCGGATCTCCGATTATAGGAAGCCATGAGAAGAAAAGTCCATAGTATCCGTAACGATGTCCATAGTTGTACGAGAGAGTTCCTATTTTTGAAGAGAGAAGTTTTGTTTTGGTTTTTTCATAGAGCCAAAAGCCAAAAAAATAATTAACGATTATTGCAACTATATTTCCACTTGAAGCAAATATCAAAGCAGATGTTACGGGCATATCATTTGCCAAAGCCGTAACAAATGCTACTTCAGAACTAAATGGTAAAATTGTCGCTGCTAAAGCGGCAGATAAAAAAAGTATAAATTCTGCGATAAGATCTACCTCGTAAATGCTTTTATATTTTCCACAACGCCTGCAATAAGTCTCTCTCTTGCTTCAACACTCGCCCAAGCGATATGAGGAGTAATATATAGATTTTCTTGATTTTTTACGTTTAAGAGCGGATGATTTTCTCTCATCGGTTCTTTTTCCAAAACATCTAAACCAAAATAGATATTTTTTGTTTCAACAATGCGTGCAACAGCCTCTTCATCGACAATTCCGCCACGTCCTAGATTTAAAATAACTGCCCCGTTTTTACAAGTTAAGAACTGTTCATAGCCCAAAAGATTGAGAGTTTTCTCATTTAACGGTGCATGTATGGAGATGATGTCACATCTATTTAGAAGCTCGTCTAGATCTACTTGTATAAAATCAGTTGAGCTATTTTTGCCGCTTGTTGAGTAGTAGTATATCTCTGCACCGAATGTTTTTGCAATATTTGCGACTCCACGACCGATAGTTCCTAAGCCGATTATTCCCCACTTTTTGCCTTTTACTTCAAAAAACGGTTTTGTTATATCAGTAAAAATCGGGCTTTTTGAATAAGAACCGCTTTTTACGAATTCATCATAATATTTGGAGTGTCCAACAAGATAAAAGAGCATTGAAAATGTATGCTGTATGACGGAATCGGTTGAATAACCTGAGACATTTTTAACTTCAATTCCTATTTCTTTTGCAGCTTCAAGATCTACATTATTCATACCGGTCGCCGCAACACAGATAAGTTTTAACGATGGAGTATTTAACATGAGAGCTTTGGTTATAACAACTTTGTTAGTTACTATAACAGCTGCGTTAGCGATTCTCTCATGTGTCTGCTGCAAAGATGTAGTCTGATAAATATCAACATCACCTAGTTTGAAAAAAGCACTTAAATCAGTATCTCCGAAAGTAAGAGCGTCAAGTATTACTATCTTCACTTCGTGTCTTTTACTTTGGTTATAAGATCTCTTGCTTTCTCTAGAGCTTTTTCTACTTTGTCAAAAACAAGTGCAACTGCAAGCCTTCTGCCCTTATGAGCTTCAGGTTTACCGAAAATTCTCACAAAACTATTGTCGCTAAAGAGACTATCATCTACATCTACGACTGGAGCGTAACTGTGAACTTCCGACTTAAATGCGGCACTTGCGCCTTCGCCGTAAAATGTAAATCCTAAAGGAAGACCAAGCACTGCTCTTAAATGGAGTGCAAATTCACTTTGTGACTGGGTAATGAGTGTTACCATTCCCGTATCATGTGGGCGAGGTGAAACTTCCGAAAAGTAAACCTCATCCCCTTTTACAAATAGTTCAACACCAAATATACCACGACCGCCAAGCCCATCCGTAATAGTTTTAGCCATCTCTTGCGAACGTTGTTTTGCAATCTCGCTCATCTGCATCGGCTGCCATGAGAAAACATAATCTCCGTCTCTTTGCTCATGTCCGATAGGCTCACAAAAAACAGTCTCTTTGCCGTTTCTAGCGGTAAGCATCGTTATCTCATAATCAAAATCAATAAACGCTTCAACTATGAGTTCGCTCGCGTCGCCTCTTGCTTCCTTTGCCATCTCCCATGAAGCATCAATATCATCTATGCTTTTTGCAACGCTTTGACCATGTCCCGAACTGCTCATAACAGGTTTTATAACACATGGAAAGCCCATACGAATTGCCGATTCTCTTAAACCCTCTTTTGTTGTTACAAACTCATACGGACCTGTTTTAAGCCCCAAAACCTCAGCCGCAAAAGTACGGATATTTTTTCTGTTCATGGTCTTGCTAACAGCACTTGCATTTGGAATAACGTTATACCCTTTATCTTCTGCAGCAAAAAGAGCGTCTATGCTAATAGCCTCGATTTCAGGAAGTATAAAATCCGGTTTTTCACGCTCTATTATCTCCAAAAGAGCATCTTTATCCTGCATATTTACCACATAACTTCTGTGTGCTACATGATGTGCGGGAGCGTTTTGGTATCTATCGACTGCTATAACTTCAAGACCAAGTCTTTGAGCTTCAATAGCTACTTCACGACCTAGTTCGCCTGAGCCGAGTAACATTATTTTTTTTGAGTTTGATTTTAGAGGAGCAGAGAAACGCATAATAATTCCTTCATTGATATGAAGGAATTATATCAAATAAAACTTATCGTTTTATGCCTAGTAAAGTTTCAAGGAGCGTATCTGAAGTGGTAATCGTTTTACCGTTTGCCTGATACCCTCTTTGGATAATAATAAGCTGTGTCAGTGACTTTGAGAGATCCACATTCGATGCTTCAAGTGATGCCGATTGCATAAATCCACGTCCTGCCGTTGCAGCAGTTCCGATAATAGGATCTCCGGAGTTAGCGGTTTGAGTATAAACATTTCCGCCCTCTGCCGATAAGCCCTCATTATTTGTAAACTTTGCCATACCGATTTGTGCTAGACCGAAGCTTCTGCCGTTACTGAATGAACCAATTAGCGTTCCGCTTTGATCTATCCTGATACCGACGATATCTCCGCCCGTAAATCCATCTTGACTTATCCCTGATGTTGATGATTTAGCATCAAAACTTGTCATACCGTCAAACTTATTTGCAGTTCCTAACTCAAGTGAAACCTGTTGGTTAGGCGCAGAGCCGTTATTTGCGGTAAAAGAAACATTTGGCGGATTATATGTTGCCAAAGATCCATCGTTGTTAAATCGTATAAAGCCCATTTTTTCATTATACGGTTCTACGGAGTTGATTGTTGCAGGCTCAGGCACACTTATCTTCATGCTCCATTCGCTTCCTGTTGATTCATTTACGGCAATCTTTCTATATTCCGTTCTAAGTGTATGTTTTGAACCGAGTGAGTCAAAAACATCTATACTTGCCGAGTGTGTAGCGGCATTAAACGCTTGTGAGAATGCCGCTCCGGTGCTTCCCACGGGAAGAGTCGCATTGAGTGCTTCCATATTTCTGGTAAATCGCTCATTTTCAGTAATCCTAGCACCGACGACACTATCCGCATCCATACCCGTAATCGCAAGACTCATATCATAATCACCTGTTGCACCGCCAGGGTTTCTTATCTCAAACTTACCTTGAGCGTTGATAGATACTTCAATATTATTATTAGATGCGCCTAAATAAGGTATAGTGGTCGCTACGTTAGCAGGTAAACCGCTT
This sequence comes from uncultured Helicobacteraceae bacterium, assembly GCA_903903705.1. GTDB lineage: Bacteria > Campylobacterota > Campylobacteria > Campylobacterales > Sulfurimonadaceae > Sulfurimonas. The sequence goes on along the minus strand of CAIUZU010000218.1, from coordinate 2,187 downwards.
ATACCTGCTCCAAATCCACCTAAAACCGTTGTATCTAAAGTGATATTAGCACCTGAAGCATTTGTAATAATAAGCGTAGCTACGTTTGATGAAGCTGTTACACCTGCCGGCAAACCAACAGCCGCATTTATAGCTGCGGCATATATAGCTGCTACACCTGCTGCAGAAGTACCATCAGCAATATTTCCTATACTAACCGTTACACCTGCTATTGAAAAATCGTGAGTCTCATCAGCAGCCGCTACAGTTGCAGTAGCCGTGCTTGTAACTATATGCGCCGTAGGATTGATGCCTCTTGCCTCATTCTCTAACGCTTCACGAAGATCTGCGATAGTAGTGAATGTTTTGTCATATCCAGCACTTGTTGCGGAGCTTGTCGGATCATACTGATATCTGTATGCGGTAGTTACCGTGGTATTTGCCATTGTGTTAAATCCACTGTTCGCATTTCCTGCCGTTAAACGGATATTATGTGATGAATTGGCATCTAAATTTGTATTTGTAAGCGTAATAGTATTGTTTAGCATATCGTATGAAGCACTTACACCCGTAACGGAACCTTGCGCATTGATGGCCGAAACATAGCGTGCGGCATTTTGCAAAGGAGTTTCATAACCGGTACCGCCTGAGGTAGTTACCTGCTTTGTTGTTCCGTCATCAAGCGTAAATGTTAAACTTAGTTCATGTGCAGTTCCGCTAACTGCTACTACTCCACTTGCACTTCCGTTGTCGTTTTCCAGATCTGCGACAACCATTGTAGCACCTGCAGCGATAGGCTCAAAAGTAAGAGTATCCCCGACTGCGGTAAGTGTTGAAACTGCACCCACGGCCGTTGCCAAGTCAGCATAAGTTGTTGCGGCATCTACGTTAAAAGGTGCAGAATAAGCCACTCCATTAATCTCAACACTTATAGTATCGCCTGCGACAGGCGCTCTATCAAACGTTAAAACTACAGAATCCTCTATGGTTCCACCGGTTGTCGTAGCAGTCCGAAATCCTGCCCAGATGCCTTGTCCTGCTTGAAGACTAAACGCTTCTCCGGTATCATTAAACATAACTCCCATATCATCCGCTTCTATAGGGTTTCCGTTTGCATCAAGCGCAGGCGGAGTCGGAAGTGCCGGTGCAGGACCGGATGCAACTTTATATGCAGGCGAAAACGTATTTGTCAACGGACCGGAATTAAGATTTGCCTTAATTACTACTTCAGCTGTAGGTTGTGCGGGAGTCGTAAGCCCCGGCGGGATCATAATATTTTTTATAGGTGCGGTTGCATCCACAAACCCAGTAACAGGATCTCTTAACCATCCTTGCACGATAAAGCCGTTGTTATCTACAAAGTTTCCGCCTGCATCAAATTTAAAGTCGCCGGAACGAGTGTATTTGTAAGTATTTCCGCCATCTGGAGAGATGATAAAAAAACCGTCTCCTTGAATGGCTACGTCGGTATTTTTATCAGAACTTTGCACTGAGCCTTGCGAGAAGATACGTGTCATGGAATCTATGGTAGATCCAAGCCCGACTTGCACGGGGTTTTTACCGCCAAGGTCACCTTGCGGTGCCGTAGCGATTGATTTTGTTTGTGCTAAGAGGTCTGAAAAATTGGCACGAGAGTATTTAAAACCTACCGTATTAACATTTGCGATATTGTTTGATTCAACGTCCATTGCGACTTGATGTGATTGTAAGCCAGCTACACCTGAATAGAGTGATTTTAACATGTTCAATCCTTATTTTATTATCTTTGAAACCTCTTTTAGCATAAACTAAATCAAGGTATTTTTTTAAATAGTAACTAAAAACAGCATTTAGCGTTCCAACTATTTTGCATCCATATCTAAAGCTTTTTGTAACATCTCATGTGCCGTTGTTATGGATTTTGAATTTGCATCATAAGATCTTTGCATAACAATTAACTCGGTAAGTGCAGTCTCTATTTCCACATTTGAGCCTTCAAGTTTATAGTTTGTAATAGCCACGCCTTTAATGTTGTTTCCATTCGGATCTTGAAAGAAGATTGCTTCACCGCTATTTGAAGACTCGGCAAATCTCGTGCCGCTTACCCTCTCTAATCCACCGTCATTGATAAAGTGATAAATAGCCAACGTAGCCACGCTGCTTTGTACTCCATTTGAAAAAGCCGCAACAACTTCACCGTTTCTGTTGATATCGTAACCGACAAGCTCT
>CAIUZU010000217.1 GCA_903903705.1 uncultured Helicobacteraceae bacterium | reverse complement strand
TGATTGTAGTCATATGTTTTTTCCTCTATCTCTTGTGTATTCGCAAAAACAACGATGGGCTTTCCTGCAATTCGTTTGAGATCATAGAGCGACTCTACATCATTCTTTACCAGCTTATCTTTGTAGATGATATCAAGGTAGAAAAAATAGCTTGATACACTTATGGTTAAGAGTATAAGGATAAGAAGAATTGAGAGGTTATATTGTTTCATAGCAGTATTGTATAGTTTTGTTTATTTTATCGCTTTTCTTTATAGTAATCTTTGGCGGAAGCAGTGATATAAAAGGTTCTATCTGAAGTGCTTTTACTTCGACACAAATGTTTTTCCCACTATATTTTACCTGTTGAAGAGTTGCATTTGTAGCCTGTGTAAGACGCTCTATATCTTCAAGAATATTGACCATATCAACTTTTTGTACGATTTTTTCAGACTTTTCAAACTCGTTTTTAACTATGCTTTTGTACTCTTGGCTCAGAGAATCTTTGTTCTCTCTGTTGATTTTGGTATCTTGCATATAGTAAAAACCGCTGTAAAATATGGTCGATGTAAGTAAGATGGTAAAACCGAGCGAGATAAAACCGGCTTTGGCTCTGCGGCTGTTTTCGTCAAGGTTAAAGAAAACAAGCTTTACACCGTTTGCATTGTCTACAAAATGAGTTTCATAACCTCTCTCTTGTGCAAACTCTTTTGGTTTGTCTAAGATATAGTCTATGATTCGTCCGTATTCGCAAACTACGCCCACATGCTTATAATCAAGTTCAAAGATAATTACGGTTTTTTCATCACATTCGGAAACTTTTTTTAAAATATTTTCCTGTTTGATTTTATCTTTTGGAAGAAATGCAATAAAATTTATACATGTAGAGGATTTTCTAACCGATATTTTCATAGCAGGAGAGTCTAGATCATGTTTTGCAAGCGCATAAACATTGTCGCGAATTTTCTTGCTGTTACTTGTCGATTCGATGCATCCTGCCGTAAAAATTGCCATTTAGCCCATCACTTCATTACATACTTGATAACTCTAGGGGTTACGATGATTACCATCTCTGTCTTTTTGCCGCCCTCATACTCTGTTCCGCCAAGAAGTCTTGCTTCTGTTTTTGCAACTCCCGGTATTCCTTTATACCCTTTGTCCATCTTGTTTCTAAATAAACCCGATATTACGATAGGCACTCCGGGTTGCACACGCATGTTGCTTTTTATGTTTTTTGTATGTACTCTAGGCTGCGTGTAAGATACTTTGTCTACTTCAAAATTGCTGTATCCGATGATATCGTTGATTTCAAGCGAGATGTCGGTAAGAACTGTTCCGTCCATAATGTTTGAGTTTAGCGTGACTCTGATACCGCTTAGTGCCGAAGCGCTTACGGTAGAGGTTTGTGCTCCGCTATCGCCTACTGTTGTAGTTTTTAGTTCTTTGATATAAGGCTCGTCAAGTCCGTCTATAAGCGTTACGTCAGTTCCTGCGATACCTAAGAGTCTAGGTCTTTGAATACTCTCAACCTTGCCAAACTGCGTTAGGGCTTCAGCGATAAGCGTGCCGGACATGTCAATTGTATTGAAGACCGCACCCAAACCTGCCGTTGTGCTTGTTGCTCCGACTGAGCCGAATGCGGACGTTGTTTTGGATGTAACGCCAATCTCTTTTGTAGAGGTCGGTATGAGATTCCAGTTTATTCCAAGAGTATAGTTGTCCGTTAACTCCACATTGTAAATTGCGATGTCATACTCGATAACATATAGGTTGTTTCTCAGTATCTCCAAGTAGTTCATAATGTCCGCATACTCTTTTTCTCTTGCAGAAAAGGTAACTGAAGAGGAGATGGAATCATGCACTACATTTATAGCTCCGATGGTTTCAAGAGTCTTTTTTAGCTTATCTGCAAGACCGCTTAGTGAGGGGATTTTAAGTGTTACGGTTTTCATATACCCAAGATAGTATGTTTCATCGTCATATCGGATACTAAGTTTATCACCGACTGCTTTTTTTAATAATCTGCCAAACCCGATATTTGAAGCGGAGACATAAACCTTTGATTCACGGATCTGTGTCTCATCGTAGTTTTCATTTGAATTGTTTGTGTTGTTATTGATATTGGTTCTTGTAGTGTTTGCGGCATTAATATTTGCTAAATTATTTCCGTATTGTGCAGAGTTGTTGATGTTGTCTGATTGGAGTTGAAATATGATATCTTCATCTGTTGCTTCGGTAATAAGAGCAATAACATCATCGAGTTTTGCGCCGAGAATTTTTACCTGTTTTATCTGCTCTTTGTCTGGAATGTCTGCTTGTAATATTTTAAAATGCTCAGCATCAACTTCAAGAGTCTCTATCTTTGACTTGCTAAGTAATGGATTTTTAGAGCTGTTTAAATCCTCTCTTAACTCCTCTTTTAAAAGCTCCTCTTTATATTCGTTTGAACATCCAAAAATTGTAAAAGTAATTATTGAAAAAAGCAGAGGGTAAAATAGCTTTATCATTTTTTATGATCCTCTGTCTCAGAACTAAAATAGATACTTTGAGGTCTGTTGTATCTGTCGTTTAAGAGAATATAGTTGCTGGTAATATTTATCACTTTAAAAATTTGTTCATCAAGATAGAGCGAGTCATTTTGAGTTACAACTATATTTTTTTTCTCAAAACTTACAAGGGCAAATTTACCTTTTTTGCTCTCAATAAAGCCAAAATAGCCTATTTTCGCATTTTGCCTTGTCGGTGCGTTGCTCGGTTGCACAACTGTTGCACTCTCCTGCACTTTAGGTTTTGGAGCTTTTTGGTCATTGAAAAAAGGGTTATATGCAGCATATATGGTTGTTAAAGAGATGATTAAAAAAAGTAAAATTTTGTGCATGAACAAAGACCTTTTTAGCTATTAACATTAAATACAGCAAAAAGCGTACCATAGGGATAAAAAGGCAGTAAATTATAGGTTATTAAAAAGAGATTTTAATATCGTTGTTCTTTAGAATTTCTAATTTTTCTATACTCTCTTTTGCTAAATAGAGACTGTTTTTAGATTCTACTTTTAACTCAGACTCTTCAAAACTAAGCGTAAAATCAATATTTCTAGGCTGATGAGAAAGCAGTGCAACGCTAAGTGAGAGAAGATAACTTAGAGCGTTTAGTTGCTTGATTTCAGGAAGAAGGTCTCTAAATTTATCTACATGCTCTGATGATGGAAGTTTTCTTTTTGCATATCTTGCAAGTGTTGCAATAAGAATAATCTCTTTATGCGTAAAGCCAAACTCCAGTGCATCCTCTATAAGATAGTAACTGTGTCTGTTAAGCGAATAGTAGTGGATAGAGCTTCCGCTTATGTAGAGTTTTGCGGCGATTGCCAGTTCATATCTATGTTTTTTATCAATCCCAAGCGTTTGGTGGGTTAAGTCGAAAAGCTCTTTTGCGACCTTGCATAACTGGTTTGCATAGGTAATATTATCTACATGCGAATCAAGTATATAGCGCATAGAAGGGTTGTAGTTTGAAGGAAATCTATCTCTGGAAGTTCTAAGCAGATCTGCTAAAAAAACTCCCTCTCTCACACCAACACCGCTCGTGATAAGATTTTTTACTTTGAATTTTTTAAAAACCCTAAGAAGTATCAATGCTCCAGGTTTTATAACATCCAATCTATTATTTTTAATGCCTAATTTTTTTAATTCATCTTCATCAGAAACTAATATTTTTTTCAAAAATTGTATAAATTCATCATAGTTTGGCTCGTAAGCATGAAGTTTTTGTAAAGGGTAGTTATCGTTATTTAAAATCGCATTGGATATTGCTCTAAATGAGCCGCCGATACCTATAATCGTCTCAGGATCAGTTATATCTAGTTGCGTTAACTGCTCATCAATATATTTTTTTGCACCCTCTATGTCATTGTTGTCAAAAAAGAGCTCTTTTAATCGTACTGTTCCGAGATTTAGAGATATATTTAAACCAATCTCTTTGTTGTCTATAAGTGAAAATTCAGTTGAACCTCCGCCAATATCGACACTTAGAGCATTTTTTAGGTTTGGTAAAAGGTTTGCACAGGCAATTGCACCAAGATAAGCCTCTCTTTGACCGTCAATCACTTTTATTTGTAGATCCAGAGAATTTTTAACTCTGTTTATAAAATCTTTTTTATTTGGTGCATCTCTGAGTGCGGAAGTCGCAACACATAAGACTTTTCTAGCTTTAAAAGAAGAGATTATGGATGAGAAGTTCTCCAACACATCAAAAGCTCTTTGCATAGGAATTTCTTGAAGAATACCATTGTTTTGGTAGGCATTTTGAGAGAGTCGAACCCTGCTTTTTGCTTCATGCAAAATATGAAATGCAAACCGAGAACTCTTTTCATAGACCACCATTCTAACGGAATTAGAACCGATGTCTATGACTGCTACTCTTTTTGACATCTAATGCTTTTTACTCTTCATCTTGGAGTTGTTTATATTTAAATTGAAGTTCCGCTATAGATTCGATATTATCTTTATCTGGAATGATACAATCAACAGGACAAACAGATACACATGCAGGCTCATCATAAACTCCTACACACTCTGTACAACGATCTGGATCTATGAAGTAGATAGGATCTCCCTCTTCAATAGCCATAGTAGGGCACTCTTCGCGGCACGCATCACACGCAATACACTCATCATTTATTATTAAAGCCATTAAAATACCTTATAGTTATAGTCCAATTTAAATATATTTTTTGATATATTTTCATGTGCACGATTTATATCGAAATAAAGCTTTATTATTTTTTAAATTTTGCTATTTTTTGTTTATGGGAAGTATACATGAGAGCTTTGAATTTAGGTTTAAACTAGATACTGTTCCGGTAATCCCGTCTGTTCTGTTTTTAATGCTTATTTTAGCACCGAGTGCATCGGCCGCACTTTTTGCTAAAAAGAGTCCAAGACCTACTCCCGGTTTATTTCCCTCTCTCTTAAAAGGGGCAAAGAGGTCTGAACTTTCATCGATTCCACATCCCTCATCTATTACTTCTATAAGCAGTCCATGGCTGTTTAGCGAACTTCTAAGTATTACGCTTTTATCTTTTGGAGTAAACTTTAGTGCATTTTGCAAGAAATTTTGAACGATTTGATTAAGAAGGCTTATTTGGAGAAATGCCATATATCCGTTTGGTTCAAAATACATGTGAAGTGTTTTGCCCTCGTTTTCGGCTAAAAGCCTAAAATCATCGGCTTTTTGATGAAGAATTTCTATAACATCCACTTCTTGCGGTTTTTCAAGTTGTGCTCCCTCTTGACGACCGATATTTAGAATATTTGATACGATTATATTCATCTCATCTACAGTTTTATTTGTTACGTTAAGAGCATCTATATACTCCTCGGCGGAGCGTTTTTTTATAAGCGTAACTTGATTTTTAAGTTTTATGACTGCAAGCGGAGTTTTTAGCTCATGTGCCGTTCCGATAAAGAGTTCTTTTTGATATTTTACAAAGTTTTGTATTCTTGCAATTAGATGGTTTATGGTTGTCCCAAGGGGTTCAAACTCTTCAGGTAACTCTTCAACGATTATGGGACGCATAAGATGCTCATTCATATTTGAGAGCTTGTTGCTTAGCGTCTTAACGGGAGATACAAGCATCTTGGATAGTCCGATTGCATAGATGATTACAAGTAAAAAGCCTGCAATATTTATAATAAAAAGGTAGTTCAAAATTTTATCGAGGAGTATTTTTGTAGAAGTTATCTCTTTAGTGATTTTTAGATAACTAAGATCATCTAAATTAAATGGATAAATAAGTGTCAAATAAGATTTTTTATTTTTTGTCATCTCGTAGAGATCTATATCAAGATGTTCTTTTTTAAGATGCACTATTTCTATGCTTAGCCCTAAATAAGCTTCAGGAGTAGGCATCTCTGCGCCGTAGATAGACTCGTTGCTTGACACATTTTTTGCATAGTCAAGAAGTTCTTGGTGTTTCTCTTCAATGATAGAACTTTGAATATAGAAGTATAAAAGAGATGAAAATATAAATATAAGCGATGCTGAGGCAAAGATAAGTTGAATTAAAAAACTCTGTCTAATACTGCTTTTTGAGAACATTTCTTTACCTATTTAAAAACAAAAGTATGTAATTGTAGCCAATTTTATTTAAAAATAAATTTTCAAAAATGAGTGTCTGATGATGAAATGTAGTAAAAAGGAGAAGCTCCTTTTTACATTGAAGATAATTAATTTATCTCTTTAGGAAAGCAAAAACGGTAACCGCGACGGCGAACAGTCTCAATCGTTGTTATATTTAAAGGTTTGTCCATTTTTTGTCTGATCTGGTTAATTGCAACCTCGATAACATTTGGAGTAACAAGCTCAGGCTCTTCCCAGATTGCATCAAGCAACTGCTCTTTTGAGACGATTTGATCACGGTGGCGTGCCAAGTGTGTAAGAACTTCAAAAGGTTTGCCTTTAAGCTCTATCTCTACGTCTTTATATGTAATTTTTTCTTCTTCAGGATTGATTATCAAATCTTCAATTTCGATAATATTGCTGCCGCCAAAACGAAGACGAGCTTCAAGACGAGCTACTAGAACATTAAAGTCAAACGGTTTTCTTATGTAGTCATCCGCACCGCTTTTTAGAGCTTCGATTTCACTCTCGTTGTCATCTCTAGCAGATAAAACAACAACAACAGTTTTTGGAGTTTTTGATTTAATGTCGCCTATGATATTAACGCTGTCTCCATCAGGAAGCATCCAGTCCATTAATACTAAATCGTAGTTTCGGATATCCAGGTAGTACTCTCCGTCTTTAAGAGTCTCTACTACATCGCTTTGGTAACCATACTCTTTTAGCCCCTCAGCAAGCATTTTGTTTAATGTAACTTCATCTTCTATAATAAGAATGCGCATTAATTGTGTCCTATGAGTTAATATTTTGGCGGAATGATATCATATTTTTAGGTTAATTTAAAGAAAATTTCAATTTTTTTTAATAAAACTTTAACTTATATTTAAGATTGAGATTCATAATGATTGCTTACACTTACCTTACAATCCTTTAAAATAGAGGGTTTTGTTATCTTTAAACGGATATTTTTTATGGAGTTGAATTCTTTGATTAACTTTAAATTTATATTTTCCAGTGCATCTTCAATAAGTAAAAATTCACTTTCTTTCATAAGATCTTTCACGATTTGGACAACATCGACATAGTTTATAAAGTTGCCTTCGTATTCATACTCTATATCAAGATTTACAATTACATCTTGAGGCGTTGTTCTCTCAAAATCCAAAATTCCCAGAATACATTGAAATTTTAGATCTTCTACATGAATGGTCATACTACTCTTTTTTCTTCACCCTTAAGCAGACGAATAATATTTGGAATATGTTTATAAAAAAGTATAAAACCTATAATTATCACGGGAGCATGTGCCATGTCTGGGTGGATGATAAAGCTGGCAATCATCAAGGCGACTAGAGCTGTAAGAGAAGAGAGTGAAGAGATACGGATAAATTTTGCGCCAAATGCCCAAACCCCAAGAGCGATAATAGTTTCAAGAGGAAGCATAAACATCATAACCCCCATTCCTGTTGCTACGCCTTTACCGCCTTCAAAGTTTAAGTATGGACTAAAACAGTGACCGATTACGGCTAAAACGGATATGCCCCAAAGCGTAGCTTCGCTAACTCCCGCAAAATATGCAACAATTAAAACTAAAACACCTTTGATGGCATCAAGTGCCAGTGTTGCTGCGCCGAGTTTTTTTGCCAGTGAGGGATTTGTCTCTTTGACGACTCTTAAAACATTTGTTGCACCTATACTGCCAGAACCGCTTGCTTTAATGTCTACACCTGCATATTTTTTAGCTAAAAGCAAACCAAAAGGGATACCGCCTACTAAATAAGCCGCTATAAAAAACTGAGCATTCGTGTTAAATAAAAAGTCCATCTGTCAACCTGTTAAAATTTTTTTGTTATTGTACTTCACATACTATTATAGAGATATAAAATCTATTTGGTATAATAACGCCACTATAAAAATATGAGGAAATTTTTTTGCAATTAACAAATGAAGAATTAATACAAAAAATTAATGAATATAAAAAAAAGTTAAGCGTAACCGTTGTTGCGCATTTTTACCAAAGAGATGAAGTTTTTGAAGTCGGCGATATAACCGGTGATTCTCTTGAACTTGCAATCAAAACAAGAGACGACAACTCCGAATTTGTCGTCTTCTGCGGAGTTGGGTTTATGGGGCAGAGTGTAAAAGTTCTCTCTCCAAACAAAAGAGTCGTTATGCCAAAAGCCGCATGTTGTGCGATGGCTGTAATGATAGACGGTATGCAGTTTGACGCATCGGTAAAAGCGCTTAATGAAGCGGGAATCACAAATGAAAACATCTTGCCGATTACTTACATCAACTCAAATGCCGATGTGAAAGCAAAAGTCGGAGAGATGGGCGGTATGGTTTGTACAAGCTCAAATGCGAAAAAAATCATCACGACAGCTTTAAAAGAGGGGAAGAAAATACTTTTTGTTCCTGATAGATGCTTGGGACAAAATATTGCAAACCAGATGGGACTTAAATCTTGCGTAATTGGAGACGGTACAAATCTGCTTAATGCCGATATTATCTGCTATAACGGCTTTTGCTCCGTGCATCAGCTCTTTAGCGTGGATGATATAAATTTTTATCGTAAAAAATATCCGGGAATCTTGATAGCGGTGCATCCTGAGTGTGATCCTTCAGTATGTGACGTAGCAGATTTTGTGGGCTCTACATCTCAACTCATAAAATATATAAATGAGCTTCCAGAAGATCAAAAAGTAGCGGTAGGAACGGAGTTTAACCTTGTAAATCGTCTTCGTCCGAAAAATACCTATGTCCTCTCTTCTACAAAACCGGAGTGTCCTACCATGAATGAAACAACTCTTAGAGACGTTTATGAAGTGCTAAAGTCTATAGATGAGGGCGAGCCGCTCAATGAGATACATGTAGACGAAAATACGCAAAAGTGGGCGAAAATCGCATTAGAGCGGATGTTGGCACTATGATAGAAGAGTTTGTAAAATCAACACTTTCTCAGGATGTAGGTCGCGGTGATTTGTATGCTTTGGTTGAACCGAGTGTGAGTGCCAGTGCCAAAATAATAGCCAAAAGCGATGGCATTATGGCAGGGGTTGAGTATATAGATGTTTTAGCAAAGTTGGAAAACTTTGAGATAAAATGGAATAAAAGTGACTGCGAAAGTTTTATAAAAGGCGATGTTTTAGCCACCTTAAGCGGAACTTCACATGTCCTTTTAAAAATTGAGAGAACTTTGTTAAATATGCTCTTACATGCAAGCTCAATTGCAACCTTAACTAGAAAATATGTTGAGATTGTTGAGCCTTACGGAGTAAAACTGTTAGACACAAGAAAGACAAGACCGCTTCTTAGAATTTTTGAAAAATATGCAACAAGATGTGGCGGTGCTGTAAATCATCGCATGGGTTTAGATGACTCTTTAATGATAAAAGATACGCATTTAAAAACTATAAAAGATTTAAAAGCGTATATTTTAAAAGCAAGACAAAAGATACCTTTTACTTCGAAGATAGAGGTTGAAGTTGAAAGTTTTGATATGGCAAAAGAGGCTTTTGCTGCCGGAGCGGATATAGTCATGTGCGATAATATGATGCCTGAACTTATAGAGAAGATACTCAAGTATAGAGATGAAAATTTCTCCCATGTGCTTCTTGAAGCAAGTGGAAATATTTCGCTTGAAACAATTGAAATCTATGCTAAAACAGGTGTTGACGCTATTAGCAGCGGTTCTCTTATTCATCAAGCTAATTGGATAGATTTGTCTATGAAAATGGATTGAGTTTAGTGCAATACTACAATTTCATCTGTTCTTCTAGGAGATATTAATGGCAGATGATGCTGAAAAGACCGAAGATTACATCATTTTGAACGAAAAAGGAACAAGTCCCTTTTTCTACGCTAAGCGCTATGCTGCTGAAGTAAAATCTTTTCAAGATTTTGTGTGTTCTTCTAGGAGATATTAATGGCAGATGATGCTGAAAAGACCGAAGAACCCACCTCCAAGAAGATAGAGGATGCCCGTAACGAAGGGAATGTTCCAAAATCTCAAGATACATCAGGCGTTATTGCTCTTTTTGTTGCGATACTTGCCTTTATAATGCTTTTTCCATATATGAGTAAGCATATGGTACTTCTGTTTAGATACTACTTTTCACTTTTGGGTATGCCGCTTGATAAGGCACTTATGATTGATATCGCCATTGTAACGATTAAAGAGTTTCTTCTTATCGTAATGCCGCTCTCTATTGCAGTTGCAGTTGCCGGGATAATAGCAGCAGTAGCTCAATTTGGATTTTTATTTACGACAAAAGCTATAATGCCTGATTTTAAAAAAATAGATCCTATTAAAGG
>CAIUZU010000216.1 GCA_903903705.1 uncultured Helicobacteraceae bacterium | reverse complement strand
TTGAACAAAACAGCTTTTAATAAAAAAGTGTATAATCCCAATAAACAAACAATTTAAAGGTTTATTATGTATTATCAAACTATTTTAGATATGACAATCCAGCAGAGAAAAAAATAGTAATGAAAATTTACTACTATGTACATACTGGGCATCGCACCGGACTTGATAGATTTAGAAGAGCATGTACCATTATCAGGGCATTAGGAGATCTTGACATCACGCTTCTGTGTTCTGATTTTCGTATAGCAAATGAGGCAAGACATTTTGGAGTTTCCAAAGCTGTGGGGATAGATCTGGTAAGAAATATTCCAAAAATAGCCGAACATGGAGATAAAATCATCTTTGATTCAGATGAAGCAAATCCTCTTATGCTAAGTGATATGAGAAAATATTTCTCAACTTTCATACGTGTAAGCGATGACATAAATGATGAAAAAGCGGAAGGTGAGTTTTTAATTTCCCCTTATTTAAGCGGTGATGGTATTTGTAATGCTGTTGTTGTGGATGATAAATATTTTATTCAAGAAGAAAAAACAATCAAACTATCCTACTTCTTCGGCGATGACGATTATGAGAAGGATCTAGAGAAAAATATAGAGTTTATAGAGGAGTTAAACCCTCTGTTACAGCTAGGTTTTTACTACTTTTTTGATTATGAAGATATGTTAAAAGAGAGATTTAAAAACCATCATGAGTTTGAAGAGTATGATGAAACTATTAAAAAATCCCAAATTCTTATAACCGCATCTCCTCAAGCAGTTTTAGAGTCTCTAGCTTCAGGTTGTAAACCCATATATATTCAAAGAGAAGATTACAAGACAAATTTTTTAGAATTGTTTAAGAAATTGAATATTCCGGTTGTAAAAAATGATGAATGTTGTCAGCTTTTGACAACATTGAAAACGCTTGAAAACCGTGAGTATTACAAAGTGGAACACAATAGTAAAAAATTAACAAAATTTATAAAAGAAAACTTAAATTTATAATTACTTAAATATGTTTTAGTATATAATCAGCATTTAAATTTTAATAGGAAAGAGAGCGAACATGCATAACAGTAGCCGTAGAGGTTTTATGGGCAAAGCATTTGGCGCCGTTGCAGGTGTTGGTGCAGTTGGTTCATTGGTTGCAATGAAAAAAACTTGGGATCCGCTTCCAAGTGTTAAAGCTGCCGGTTTTACCACTCTAGATATGTCAATATATAAAGAGGGTGAATTAGTAACAGAAAAATGGAGAGGAAAGCCAATTTTTGTTTTGAAAAAGACTCCAGATATGGTTGCCGGTCAAACAGAGAGCCAAAAGAAAAGAGATGTCGTAGTTGGAAATTCTCATTTTATGTTAGCTATCGGTTTGTGTACACACTTAGGCTGTATCCCTGGATATAACGCTGCAGAAAAATCATTTTTATGTGCATGTCACGGCGGTATGTTTAACTGGGCAGGTGAAGTAACTAAAGTTCCGCCACCGCGTGCTTTTGACATTCCTCCATTCAAAATTGAGGGCAATAAATTAGTTCTTGGCGAAGCCGGTCCGGAATATCAAAAAATGAAAGATAGCGGCATTACGCTGTAAAGGAGGGAAAAAAATGGCACATTTTACAAAAGCAACAAGTGTTAAAGATTGGTTAAATCAACGCTTAGCAGTTGAAAAAGTTGAAAAAGTTATGGCATCTGAATATTGGATTCCAAAAAACATTAACTTCTTGTGGGCGATGGGTATGGTTCTTGCAATCACATTTGCACTACTTTTAGTTTCAGGTATCTTCTTGTTGATGTATTATCAACCGGATGTTAAAGATGCATTTTATAGTGTAAATTACACTATTATGAGAGATGTTGATTTTGGTTGGTTATGGAGACACGTTCACGGTGTAGCTGCATCAGTTGTTTTCTTGATTATTTATATCCACATGTTTACAGGTATCTACTACGGTTCTTACAAAAAGGGACGTGAGATGATTTGGATCTCTGGTATGCTTCTGTTTGTTACTTTTTCTGCTGAAGCGTTTAGCGGTTATATGCTTCCATGGGGGCAAATGAGCTACTGGGCTGGTATGGTTATTACAAATATTTTTAGCCTTGGTGGACTTCATATGGACGGTTTAGTTGAGTGGATTCGTGGGGATTACGTTCCTGCACAAGCATTCTTAACTCGTTTCTTTATGCTTCACGTACTTCTTTTACCATTGGCAATTATGGGATTAATCGGTCTTCACTTTGCAGCACTTCGTATCCCTCACGTTAACAACCAAGACGGTGAAGAGATTGATTTTAATGCTGAGAGCAAAAAATATTTAGCTGGTGACAAAGCCGGTTCAAAAGTTATGCGTTTTGCTAATGACTTTATGAGTAAAGATTTAATGGTTGTAGGTATCTACTTAATTTTCTTCTTTTACCTTGTATTTTTCCAATATGGATTTGCACTTGACCCTGTAAACTTTGACCCTGCTGATGGACTTAAAACTCCGGCACACATTTATCCTGAGTGGTATTTCTTATGGTCGTATGAAATTCTTCGTCCGTTTTCTGTGAATATCGGTCTAATGGCATTTGGTTTTGCACAAGTAATCTTTATGTTGTTACCATGGTTAGATAGAAGTCCAAATGCTGTCCCTGCAAGTCGTCGTGGAGCATTTAGTATCTGGTTCTGGTTGTTACTGATCGATATGATTGTTTTAACAGCTATGGGTAAACTACCTCCAGAAGGTATTTTCAGCACTATGGGTTTAGTTGCTGCAGTAGCATTTATAGTTTTATGGATAGCACTTCCATTTATAACTAAAAATGAAAAAAAAGTATAAGGAGAATAGGATGAAAAATAAAGAACCTTTAATATTGGTTATTGTTGTTGCTTTTACTCTCCTAACTTATTGGTTAGTTGAGCCATTTGCGCACTCTCAAATGCATAAACATGTAGACGGTCAAAATTTTGCTTATGCTGATTTAGCACCGTTTACAAAAAAAGGTGATGCTATAAACGGTAAATCTTTAGTTGCAGGTGCTGCCGCTTGTACAGGATGTCACTCGATTGAGAAAGATGGACTACCTGCTTCTGTAGAACCAGTTGCTGCTGCACAAACTTACGGTGTTAACCCACCTGACTTAAGCAATGCAGGTGCTATTTATGATGCTAAATTCCTAGCAAATCTAATTAAAAATCCTGCTCATGCTTTAAAAGTTGAGCATAAGTTTGATGCTTCTAAAGGTCAATCACATCCAATGGTTGCATTTTACGGTGCAGGCGGAGACTTAGATCAAGAAGTAGCTGATATGGTTGCTTATTTACAAAAAATTGCTGTAAAGCCAAGCGAAGTTACTCCTAAAATGGCATACGAAAATGCTTGTGGTAGATGCCATGCTGTTTCTTATGAAAAATGGACTCAAATTGGTGAGAAACCAGCATTTAAATTTGAAAAAGAGTCTTTAGCATTCGATATTAAAGTATTAGAGTACCAAGAATCTTTAACAAAATATATGGGTAAACTTCCTCCGGATTTATCAATGTATATTCGTTCTCGCGGAGAGCATTTCATAAGTACATTTATTGAAAATCCGCAAGTTCAACTAGAAGGTACTGCAATGCCTAGAGTTGGTGTTACTGCAGATGCTGCTAGTAAAGTTATCGA
>CAIUZU010000215.1 GCA_903903705.1 uncultured Helicobacteraceae bacterium | reverse complement strand
TCTATAAACTTAAACGGCAAGCTTTTAAAAGAGATCAATGCGGTTGACGGCGAAATCTTAGACGGTACTTTCATGTCCGCAAAAGCATTAAGAGCTTTCTACCAAGAGACGTTAGAAGAGGCAAAAGCTAAAGATGTTCTTTGGTCCCTGCACCTAAAAGCGACTATGATGAAAATCTCTGACCCTATTATGTTTGGTCATGCGGTAGCAGTTTTCTTCAAAGATGTATTCGCTAAGTATGCAGATGAGTTTAAAGCTCTTGGTATAAACCCAAATATGGGTCTTGGAGACTTATACAAAAAGCTTGAAAAATCATCTAAAAAAGCTGAAATAGAAGCAGCTATCATGGCTACTTACAAAACTCAGCCAAACATGGCGATGGTTGATTCTGACAAAGGTATCACAAACTTACATGCTTCAAATGACATCATCATCGATGCTTCTATGCCTGTTGTTGTTCGTGACGGCGGTAAGATGTGGAATGCTGAGGGTAAAGTTCAAGAGTGTGTTTCTGTAATTCCAGATAGAACTTATGCAACTTTTTACGAAGAGATAGTTAATGATTGTGTTGAGAATGGTCAATTTGATGTAACAACTATGGGTAATGTTGCAAATGTTGGTTTAATGGCACAAAAAGCTGAAGAGTACGGCTCTCATCCGACAACTTTTGAGATTTCTGAAGATGGTCTTGTTGAAGTAGTTGATGAAAACGGTGTTGTTTTAATGAAACACAATGTTGAAAAAGGTGATATCTGGAGAATGAGCAGAACAAAAGATGCTGCTATCAAAGACTGGATTAAGCTTTCTCACGAAAGAGGTGTTTTAACAGGAAGTCCGGTTATTTTCTGGCTTGATACTTTTAGAGCACATGATGCTAACTTAATTAAAAAGTTGATGACTTATTTACCGGCTCATTTGGCAAAAACTCCAATCGAGTATGAGATATTAGCTCCAAAACAGGCTATGAAATACTCTCTAAGAAGAGTAAGAGCAGGGCTTGATACGATTTCGGCGACAGGAAATGTTTTAAGAGATTATTTAACAGATCTTTTCCCGATTTTAGAGCTTGGAACTTCTGCAAAAATGTTATCAATCGTTCCACTTTTATCAGGTGGTGGCGTATTTGAAACAGGTGCAGGCGGATCTGCTCCAAAACATGTTGAGCAGTTTA
Source organism: uncultured Helicobacteraceae bacterium (assembly GCA_903903705.1). GTDB lineage: Bacteria > Campylobacterota > Campylobacteria > Campylobacterales > Sulfurimonadaceae > Sulfurimonas. Next base: position 5,201 of record CAIUZU010000215.1, on the reverse strand, counting down.
TGAGTGAGGGTCACTTAAGATGGGACTCTTTAGGAGAGTTCTTGGCACTTGCTGAGTCTCTAAGATTTATTGCTCAAAAACATAACTCAAAAGAGTTAGAGGCTGTAACAGAAGCGCTTGACGTTGCAAATGCAGGTTATTTGGATAACAACAAATCGCCGGGAAGAAGTGCAGGTGAGCCTGATAACAAAGCTTCACACTTCTTTGTAGCACAATACTGGGCTGATGCTTTGGCTTCTCAAACAAAAGCTCCAAAAATTGCTGAAAAATTTGCTCCGATTGCTGCGGCACTTAAAGCGAATGAAGCAAAAATTATGGAAGAGTTGATGGCTGCTGAGGGCAAAGTTCAAGATATCGGCGGATATTATAGACCGGACGATGTAAAAGCTGATAAGGCGATGAGACCGTCTGCAACGCTTAATAAAATTATTGATAGCATCTAATATCAATAAAAATAGATAGAGAAAATTCTCTATCTATAATATATTTTTCTTTTTTTATGGAACTTTTACAGCTCTATAAAAAAGGCAAAAATGTCTTTATATGTAATATTTTAGAAATATACTAAACTCATTTGTGATAGCATTATGTTTTTAAGTATATTTAAGTAATTCATTATAATTTTATCTCAAGGAGTACGAATGAATCAGGGAAAAAGAGTAGGAATAGTCGGTGCCGGAAATGTCGGTGCAACGGTAGCATACTCTCTGGCAATGCTTGGTTCTTGTCATGAAATAATTCTTCGTGATAACAAGATAGATGTTGCAAAAGGTAAAGCGCTTGATATGAGTCAAGCTGCTGCAGCTGTAAGAAGTCATACGATAGTAAGCGTTGCTGAAGACATGTCGGATTTGACTAACTGTGATGTGGTAGTCGTAACTGCAGGAAGTCCGAGACTTCCGGGTATGAGTCGTGATGATTTGCTAATGATTAACGCAAATATTACAAAAGATGTAATTGCAGGAGTAGCTAAATATTCTCCTGATGCAATTATAGTTATGGTTTCAAATCCGCTAGATGCTATGACATATGTTGCACTTAGAGAGAGTGGTTTTGAGAGAAGTCGTGTTATTGGAATGGCAGGAGTTTTAGACAGTGCTAGAATGGCAAGTTTTATTCAAGAAAAACTAGGCTTCGGAGGCGGTCAAATTCGTGCTTCGGTGATGGGCGGACATGGCGATGACATGGTTCCTCTTCCTCGTTATTCTACTGTTGCCGGCATTCCTTTGACTGATCTTTTAAGTGCAAATGAGATTGATGAGATTGTTGTGCGTACTCGCAATGGCGGTGCTGAGATTGTGGGTCACTTAAAAACAGGTTCGGCATATTATGCGCCTGCAAGATCTACGACTATTATGGTAGAGGCGATTTTAAAAGATACAAAGCAGATCTATCCGTGTGCGGTTTTTTTAGAGGGTGAGTATGGTCACTCTGATGTAGTTTCTGGCGTACCGGTTATGCTTGGGGCAAACGGAGCTGAAAAGATTATACAAATATCTCTTGATGAAGCTGAAAAGAAGATGTTTGAAGGTTCTTGCAACTCTGTTAGAACTTTAATCGATACATTAAATAAAAACAAATTTTTTGATAAAGGGGAGTAGAAGTTTGAGTACGCGTATAGAAAAAGATACAATGGGAGAGATTGCGGTACCGATAGATGCGTATTGGGCTGCACAGACTCAAAGATCAATTGAGAATTTTGCAATCGGCGAAGAGAAAATGCCTTATGAAATTACAAGAGCATTTTCATACCTAAAAAAAGCGGTTGCCATTGTAAATAAAGATCTTGGAAAACTTGACGCAAAAAAAGCAGATGCAATCGCACAGGCTTGTGATGATATGTTGGCTGGAAAACTTGATGCTGAGTATCCTCTAGTAGTTTGGCAGACAGGTTCAGGCACGCAGTCAAACATGAACAACAATGAAGTTCTGGCTAATCGTGCTACCGAGATCCTTGGCGGTAATTTTAGAGTTGAGAAGTTGATTCATGCAAATGATGATGTAAATAAATCTCAAAGCTCAAATGATACATATCCGACAGCTCTTCATGTAGCGGCAGTTATTGCGGTAGAAACTCGAGTTTTACCTGCAATTGCGAAACTAAAAGCAACTTTGACTGAGAAGTCGGTTAAATTTGACTCGATTGTAAAAATCGGCAGAACCCACCTACAAGATGCTACTCCGCTTACTCTTGGACAAGAGATTAGCGGTTGGGTTGAGATGCTTAACAAGTGTGAAAAAATGGCTAAAGATTCTCTTGAGGCTGTTCGTGAGCTTGCACTCGGCGGAACTGCGGTTGGAACGGGTCTTAATGCTCATCCAGAGCTTGGAGAGAGAGTAGCTCGTAAACTAACAGAGCTTACGGGACATGATTTTGTAACCGCTCCAAACAAGTTTCATGCGCTTACTTCTCATGACGCTTTGGTTTACGCTCACGGTGCTCTAAAAGCACTCTCGGCAGATATGATGAAGATAGCAAACGATGTTCGCTGGTTGGCATCAGGTCCTAGATGCGGAATAGGGGAGATTACGATTCCTGAAAATGAGCCGGGTTCTTCCATCATGCCGGGTAAAGTAAATCCAACACAAAGCGAAGCGGTAACTATGGTTACATGTCAAGTTATGGGAAATGACACGACAATAGGTTTTGCGGCAAGTCAGGGAAATTTTCAATTAAATGTATTTAAACCTGTAATTGCATATAACTTTTTACAATCATGTCGTTTGTTAGCAGATTCTATTGTTTCATTTAATGATAATTGTGCGGTAGGAATAGAGCCGGTTGAAGATAAAATAGATTTTTATCTCAACAATTCACTTATGCTAGTAACTGCACTCAACCCTTATATAGGTTATGAAAATGCGGCAAAAATAGCAAAAACGGCACATAAAAACGGTTCAACTCTAAAGGAAACAGCGATAGAGCTAGGGCTTTTAACCGCCGAAGAGTTTGATAAATATGTTATACCAGAAGATATGATTTCACCAAGAGCGTAAATTTACAAAAAGGAAGAGTTTAATGAATATACATGAATATCAGGCAAAACAAATTTTTGCTAAGTACGGTGTGCCAACACCAAAAGGTTTGATGGCAGAGAGCGTAGATCAGGCGGTTAAAAATGCTGAGATTTTAGGCGGACCTGTTTGGGTTGTAAAAGCTCAAATCCACGCTGGTGGTCGTGGTCTAGGTGGCGGTGTTAAGCTTGCTCGCTCTATCGAAGAGGTGGAAAAACTATCTCGTGAGATTTTAGGGATGACTTTGGTTACACACCAAACAGGACCAGAGGGCAAACTTGTTCAAAAACTCTACATCGAAGATGGTGCAGATATTAAAGATGAGCTATACCTTGGCGTTGTTCTTGACCGTGCACGTGAGATGCCTGTTATCATGGCTTCAACTGAGGGTGGTATGGCGATAGAAGATGTTGCACATAACACTCCTGAGAAAATCATCAAAATCGCAGTTGATCCTGCTATCGGTTTTCAAGGTTTTCATGGGAGAGAACTTGTTTTTGGTCTAGGAATTACTAACCCAGATGAGCAGAAAAAACTTATAAGCTTTGCTTCAAAACTATATAAACTCTACATGGAAAATGATGCAGAGATGATAGAAATCAACCCACTGGTAAAAACTGGAAGCGGTGAGTTTTTAGCGCTTGATGGAAAAATGGGATTTGATGATTCAGCACTTGGTCGTCATCCGGACATCGAAGCTATGAGAGATATAAGCGAAGAAGATGCTGATGAGAGAGAAGCCGGAGAGTATGGTCTTTCTTATGTTTCATTGGATGGTGAAATTGGTTGTATGGTAAACGGAGCAGGGCTTGCAATGGGTACTATGGATACCATCAACTACATGGGCGGAACTCCTGCAAACTTCCTTGATGTTGGCGGAAAAGCAAATGCTGAGACTGTTGCAAAAGGTTTTGAGATAATTCTTAAAAACCCTAAAGTTAAAGCTATATTTGTAAATATTTTCGGTGGAATCGTAAGATGTGACCGTATCGCAAACGGTATTTTAGAAGCTACAAAACTTGTAGATGTTCATGTTCCGGTAATTGTTCGTCTTGATGGTACAAATGCACCTGAAGCGGCAGAGATTTTAAGAAATGCAAATATCGCAAACGTTATAGCAGCTACGGATTTGGCTGACGGTGCTGCAAAAGCAGTAGCAGCTGCAAAACAAGCTAAGTAAGGAAAGGTTTTTATGGGTATATTAGTAAATAAAGATACAAAAGTAATCGTTCAAGGTTTTACGGGTAAAGAGGGTTCTTTTCATGCTGAGCAGTGTTTGGCATACGGAACTAAAATCGTAGGCGGTGTAACGCCAAACAAAGGCGGAACTGAGCATTTAGGTCAGCCTGTATTTAATACTGTAAAAGAGGCTGTTGCATCAACCGGAGCTACTGTTTCTATGATATTTGTTCCGCCAGTATTTGTTGCGGATGCTGTTATGGAAGCGGCAGATGCAGGAATCGAACTTGCGGTTATCATCACAGAAGGTGCGCCGGTAAGAGATATGCAGGCTGCAAAAGCTTATGCGACTAAACATAATATGAAAACAATCGGACCAAACTGTCCGGGTATTATTACTGCCGAAGAGTGTAAAATCGGAATTATGCCGGGTATGATTTTCAAAAAAGGAAATGTTGGACTAATCTCAAAATCTGGAACATTAACTTACGAAGGTGCTAATCAAGTTTGTAGAGAAGGTTTTGGTATTTCAACTGCTGTCGGTATCGGCGGAGATCCTATTATCGGTCTTTCGTATAAACAACTTTTACCAATGTTTGAAGCAGATCCAGAGACTCATGCAATCGTTATGATTGGTGAAATCGGCGGAGATCTTGAGATTCAAGCGGCAGCATATATAAAAGAACATATTACAAAACCTGTTGTTGCATTTATTGCGGGACAAACTGCTCCTAAGGGAAAAAGAATGGGCCATGCCGGAGCTATTATAAGTGGTGGAGCAGGGACTGCGGCTGAGAAGATGGCAGCTCTTGAAGCGGCAGGCGTAAAAGTTGTCGTGTCACCATCTGAAATAGGTAAAGCAATAGCTGAAGTTTTAAAAAAGTAAATTTTACTGTGTGTGAGCCTCAATAAGTAACAGTTTTGTTGTTTATTAGGCGTTAATAACACAATTTAGAGTGATATTAATAAAAGTTAGTTAATCTGTTTGAGAAAAATAGGTTTAGCGC
>CAIUZU010000214.1 GCA_903903705.1 uncultured Helicobacteraceae bacterium | reverse complement strand
ACTAAAAAAGTTTGCAGCACCAACCGCTGCTATAACCTTTAGCATCTGCTTGATAGCATCTCTTCTTGTTAAACTCATCTTATGCTCCTCAATGAACAGAACATGCAAGGCATGGGTCTGTTGATCTTACTATTCTTGCTAACTCTATGGGGTTTTCAGGATCTTTTATCTTTGTGCCTATAAGCATCTTCTCGACGACACCCGGTGTTCCTTTTGCATCTTTTGGCGAAATATTCCAAGTTGTAGGAACAATCATGTCATAGTTTTTAATCAATCCGTTTTCATCTGTCTCTATCCAGTGTGCCAACGCTCCTCTTGTTGCCTCAGTCAAACCAAAACCGACGGCATTTTTCGGAACGGCTCTCTCTACAAAAGCAAGCTGATCTGGAACAACTTTTTCAATGTCTTCGAGCATTTTATCAATGATGATACTTGAAGCGATAGCTCTGCAGAGATGTCTTCCCAAAACAGAGTTATAATCCTTAAATGTAAGGTTCAGCTTAGAGTTTATCGAATCAACAAGTGCGTTTAGCTTTTTGTTTTTACCGCTTTTATAGGTATTTATAACCCTAGCCACCGGACCGACTTCCATAATTTCACCTTTATATCTAGGTGCTCTTGACCAACTGTATTTTCCATCCTCTTTTGCATGCTCTTTTTTAAACTCTTCGTAGTTAATCGGGGTAAGTTCTGTAGAGTCAAGAGGTCTCACATTAGAGTCCGGAGTGCTTTTGTAGTATGAGTATTTATGATCTTCAAAAATATGTTTCAAATCAAGTGCTTCATACTTATCGCCAATCGTTGAGCCACCTATAAAGAGATGATTTTCTCCATTTTCATCAGGAAGATATGGGTAAGAGAGGTAGTTTCCATACCCTGCACCTATTTTAAAGTAGTCTGGAAACTCTTTTGCTACGGCAATAATGTCGTTTATGTAGTTATTTTTTATAAATTTTCTAGCACTCATGACTAAAGATCTGTATTTCGCAAGTTTTTCAACCGTAGGTATCGTAGTGACACCGCCTGCTTCGAGTGTAACGGAGTGTGGAGCTTTTGCACCGAAAACCGCTACTGCTTTTGTCAAATCAGCCATAACTTTAATAGCTTCAAGGTAATTTTTAATCGCAGTAAAATTCGTAGTGTTTGATTTTGCATACATAGCTTCATATCTCGGCAGAAATGGAGCTGCAGGAAATATCTTAGAACTTTTAAGCTCATTTTGAACCCAGTTTTTCACGCTAAGAACGCTCTCATCGTCCCCTTCATACTTTAAAACTGCAGTTATATCAATAAAATCAAGTGCGCTTAAAACATAAAAATGCAGAAGATGGTCTTGAAGCTGATAAGCGCCGACAGTCATATTTCTTAAAAGTTGACCATTATGATTTGGTTTTATTCCCATTGCATTTTCCAGTGCAAGAGATGCCGCCTCGGCGTGTGCATAAGGGCAGACTCCGCAAACTCTTTGTGTTACCTGCTGTGCAACTCTGGCATCGTAACCTATAAGCGCCTTTTCTATCCCTCTATACATATCTGCAGAGCATTTTGCTTCTGTTACAACCCCATTTTCAACTTTTGTAACAAACTTAAGATGCCCCTCAATTCTAGTTAAGGGATCAATAGTGATTTTTTGTACGCCCATTTATAACCTTTAAAATAGCAAAATTAAAACTTTCTTTGATGTATAATACAACTAGAATTATTAAACTTACCATAAACAAAAATTATATCCTGTCTTTTTTTATTATAAAAAAACATTATAAAGGGGCATAGATTCTCATTAAACTATGCGTGCTTCATCTCCTTTTGCTACATAAAACTTTTTAAGCCACATATCTAAAGGACTTATAAACTTATAAATCACGGGAACTACCAGCAACGTCAACACCATTGAGCTTAAGAGTCCTCCGATTATGGATATCGCCATCGGTGCTTTTGTCTCGCTTCCAAGCCCACTGCTAATAGCAAGCGGTATCATTGCAAAAACCATAGCAATTGTCGTCATCAAGATAGGGCGGATTCTCTTCTCTCCGGCTTCAACAAGCGACTCATCAACGCTTTTTCCGCTCTGGGCTGCATGATTTGCAAAATCAACCAGTAAAACGGCATTTTTCCCTACCATTCCCATCAGCAGCATAAAGCCTATCATAACAAAAAGGCTGAATTGAAGTCCGGAGATATAGAGTGCAAGCATAACTCCGATAATGCTCAGAGGAAGTGCGACCATTATAATAATCGGCTGAATAAGCGACTCGTATAAAATAGCCAAAATTATAAACATTAAAATCACGCTAAGACCTATCGCCACTCCGAAAGCTTCTCCTGTTTTTACCATCTCTTCGGCAAAACCGGTAAATCTATAAATTACACCCTTTGGCATAAGGTTGTCTATCTCAGCTTTTGTGTATGAAACGGCTCCACCTAGATCAAGTCCGAACAGATCTGCAAAAACAGTAACCTCTCTTTGTCTGTCAAAGTGGTTGATTGTTGCGAGCGTTTTACTTTTGCTAAACTTTACCAAGCCATCAAGATAGACCAGTTTGCCGTCTTTCGTTCTGACATGAAGTTTTTTAATATCTTCCAAGCTCACTCTGTTTTCATCACTCAAACGAAGCGTAATGTTGTACTGTTTTCCACTCTCTTCAAAATAGGAGATTTCCAAATCACTTGAGAAAGCGATAGATATCGCCTCTGCGATGGCAGACGCAGATATGCCTAAACTTGAAGCATTCTCTCTTAAAATATTTATATCAATTTGTGGTTTTGGATCATCTAAATCCGTATCTATATCTACAAATCCCTCTTTTTTAGATATGTACTCGACCAAATTTTTCTTAGCCTCACTCAAATCTTCAAAGGAGTCCGATTTTAAAACTATCTGATACGGAACAGAGACACCTGCGCCTTTAATATTTGGAATTGCCGAAGCCGTTATAAACATCTCTTTTTTATACGGTTCAAGCTCTTGTCTGAAATTTTGGACTATCTGTTCTTGAGCGAGATCTCTTGATTTTTTATCGCTCAGTTTTACATAAATAACTGCTTTATGCTTCTCTTTGGCTGTGTTATAGCCGACACTCAGCGTCGTATACTCGACATAAGAGCTTTTTCTAACCAAATCTTCGACAGTTTTTGATTTTCTTATCATCTCTTCAAGTGAAATGCCCGCATCAGCCTTTATTT
>CAIUZU010000213.1 GCA_903903705.1 uncultured Helicobacteraceae bacterium | reverse complement strand
ATATGTTTCCGGGTATATCGGTAGTGTAGAGCATTCAATTGATAAGGATAAGTCATCAAAAGGATCATTTGGCGACTTATGGAAGCTTGGTGTCGGATATGAGTACAAGCAATGGTTTTTCCAATTAGATTATATTAATGCGGTGTCGCCAAGAGTTAAAAGTGACGGTGTGTTAGGAAGTGTTGGATACAACTTCCATATTTTTCGATAAAAAGTGTCATGTTAATATCATTATTTTTTATGTTTAGATGATTGAAGTTTTACAATTTATTGAAGCGGGTTTATGGCTTTATTTAATGGTAAATTTTCAAACCTTAAAAGAAGGTTTGAAATCTATGAAATACGGAACGGTGTTGTTTTTAGCAACACTGTTTTTGACTATTGTAAGTATCGGTACGGGAGATGATATTTCTGATGTTTCGTACTTAACTAAAATATTTATCTTTATAGTGGATGTTTTTTCGACGGGTATGATGGTTTATTTTGGTATAAGGGTTTATCGTTTAAATAAGTTAAAGAGGTGTTAGGAAAAATGTTTTCAATTATTATAGACCAGTTGAGATTTAGAAAATTGCCGATAGGTGAGTATGACCGTATATCCACTATAGTCGCATGGGTGTGGATGGTGCTAATCGGTATGGTAATGAATAGTGACATATTGCTGTACGATAAAATTTTTTTTGCATTTGGTATATCTGTTATTTTGCAAACAATAGGGATTTATATCGCATATCTCATAATGGTATGGTGGTTAAAAAGACAAGCATATTATGATGGAAACGGTAATCTGTGGGGATTAGTCGTAACGGCTTCGACTGTTGATATGGCAACTCCGTTAATCGCTTTGTCGCATCCGATTATAATGGTAATTTTTGCCGTGGTATCGTTTGCAGTATTTTACAATGCTTTGAAAAGCGGGCTAAATTTAGAGGCAAAAGCAACAGTAATAACGATTTTGGTTGTTACCGTTTTTGTGCTGATACTAGGTGCTTTAGCAGGTGCGATTGCCGCAATTATCGGATTACCGATAGAGCAAATGTAGGGAGAAAAATGCGTTTATTGTTATTAGTAGGGGTGATTCCTCTCATCTTATCGGCAAAAGCAGTTAAAGTGGATGAATTGCTTACCGAGAAAAATAAAATTCAGAGCGATGTGAGTATCTCATACATCAATACTCAACGAAACAGCGGTGATGTCGGTTTGATAGAGTATCAGAGTGCTAACGGCGATTTTGTAAGTGTTCCTACCTATTTGGGTAGTGTTGAGAGCCAAAGTGACCGATTAATGTATTCTTTAGCATTGCGATATGGACTAAATAAAGATATAGAAATATTTGGATTTGGAAATTTTTATAGCTCGACGGAGCACTCTTTGAATGCAAATGGTGCCTCTTCTCATACTGATAGCGGTTTTAGCTCATGTGGGGTCGGAGGAGTCTATCAGGTACGCTCGGAGGATGATTATCCTGCCTATTGGTCGGTGGAACAATTGATTTAATCGATAATGATGAATTGCTGACAAAAAACTTTTATCTTAAGAGCGGCTCTGTATTTGTTTCATCATACTACACAAGCGATCCGATTGTCTTTTTTCTGAAAGCTTCGTATGGATATAACGGAAACCATACAAACGGGAATCATTCACTTGAAACAGGAGATGTGTTGAGTATTACCCCTCAAATTTATTTTGCAGTGAATCCTTATGTGAGTTTGAATTGGGGTGTACGGTATCAATATAAACAAAAAGATACATATGACGGCAATGCGATTTCAACCAATCAAAGCCAACTTGGATGGTTGTTCGGTGCGAGCTACGAACTAAATGCTAAAAGTGTCATTAGTGCTGATATGGATAAAAGTGAAACATCAACCTACTCTCAAAGCACATTTACATTGAATTATTCATATAAATTTTAAATGAAATTTCTCTTGCTATTGATTTTTGCACTTTCAGCATTCGGTATGACAATTAGCCAAAAAGAGTTTGTTGTTAAAAAAGAGATCAAATCATGGATAGAGTTTAAAAATGAGCGTTTGATACGGCAAAACTACGATTATTCTTGCGGTAGTGCGGCATTGGCAACGCTGCTGAATCACTATTATGATGTGAATGTTTCTGAACAAATGATTTTAGCAAGCGTATTGGAAGCTAAGGGAGTTACTAAAGAAGCATCTGCTCTTGAAAATCAAGAGGGTAATAACGGATTATCATTTTATGATCTTTCACAATATGCTTTATCAAATGGGTTTAAGGCAATCGGTATTGCATTGGGGATGGAAGAGTTGAAAAAACTTCAAATTCCGGTGATTGTTTTTGTAAAAATCCGTAAGCAGGAACATTTTACGGTGCTTAAAAAAATGGATGAAAAATATGCCTATCTCGCCGATCCTTCATTTGGTAATATTCGTGTTAGTCATGTTAAATTTAAAGAGATGTTTTTTCAGCGTAACGATGAGCAAAATCCGGGAAAGATATTGGCGATTTTAGCACAAAACAATATCAAAGGAAGAGAAGAGTTTAAAACGGTGCTACCGTTTCCTGATAGCATTTATGAGAGGATTGCAAATCCGTTACGTCATTGAAATAATTGGCACTGATAAATTGACCACCTAAATTTTTATTATTGAAAAATCTAGCTAATCTGTAATTTGGCAAAAGTTCACTTTTGAAGATTATTTTATCCTCTTAAAGTATGTCGATTTTTGAAAATCTATATGAGAACTGCTTCTCTTTTTCCCTCTTTAATCTCACCGATTAGATAGCCGTCGCTTTTGGATAAAACAGTCGCGACATCTTCATCTTTTACTACTAAAATCATACCGATACCCATGTTGAAAGCTCTGTACATCTCATTTTCTTCTACATGTTGTGATAGTAATTCAAAAATAGGTAAAACTTTAATAGCATCTTTTTTTATCTCTGCTCTTAAGTTTTCAGGCAACACACGAGGCAGATTTTCTACAATTCCGCCGCCTGTTATATGCGCAAGTGCTACTATATGATTTTTTAACTCTTTGAATGTTTTAACATAGATTCTTGTAGGAGTAAGGAGTGTTTCAATAAGGGGTTTTCCATTAAAATCATCTTCAAATTTCATACCCATTTTTTCAAAAAGAACTTTTCTAGCAAGTGAAAAACCGTTTGAGTGAAGTCCTGAACTCGGAAGTGCTATAAGTTTATGACCTGCTCTAACCATCGAAACTCTGTCCATCTCAGATTTTTCCGCTACGCCGACTGCAAATCCGGCTAAATCGTAATCGTTATGAGAGTACATGCCCGGCATCTCCGCAGTTTCACCGCCGATTAACGCACATTCACTTTGTCTGCAACCCTCAGCAATACCGGCAACTACATTTGTAGCAGCTTTTACGTCAAGTTTTCCTGTAGCATAATAGTCTAAGAAAAATGAAGGAGTGCCAAAATTACAAAGAAGATCATTTACGCACATGGCAACAAGATCTATCCCGACCGTGTTATGAATTCCTGAGTCAATCGCCAACTTTAGTTTTGTTCCGACACCGTCCGTTGCTGCAAGCATTACCGGCTCTCTAAAGCCTTTTGGCAGCTCAAATGCTCCGGCGAAAGAACCGATACCACCCAAAACGCCCGGAATGTTTGTAGATTTTACCAGCGGCTTGATGTTTTCAACGAAACTGTTGCCTGCGTCTATGTCGACGCCTGCATCTTTGTAGCTTATTTGGCTCATTATTTGGCTCCAATATTAAAGTGTGAAATTATATCAAACGAGGGTTAAAGTTACTTGATATCACACTTTTTAGTGATAACGCAAAGAGGACAAAAATTTACTATTCCGGCAATAAGCGGAATAACTCCCAAGTAAAACCAAGCGTTACCTGTCACAACAGCTACTCCTATTAACCCTAAACCGACTGCAATCCTAATCACTCTGCAATTTTTTCTTATTTTATTGTAATCCATTTTATATCCTTTT
>CAIUZU010000212.1 GCA_903903705.1 uncultured Helicobacteraceae bacterium | reverse complement strand
AGAGATTAATAATGTTGATTTATATCAACAATTTTTATCTGATTTGTCCACTGCCATAAATTTTAAACTTATATGTGGTAAGTCCCTCGATCCCCATAGGACCTCTTGCATGAAGCTTGTTTGTGCTGATACCGACCTCTGCACCAAAGCCAAATGCTCCTCCATCGGTGAAACGAGTTGAAGCATTGAGATAAACTGCTGCCGCATCTACCGCATTTAAAAACTTTTCCGCTGTTGTTACATTTTGTGTCACTATAGCTTCAGAGTGACCTGAACCAAATCTTACAATGTGCTCTATCGCACCCTCGACTCCATCAACAACCTTGATATTTAATATATTTGCCAAATACTCCGTATCATAATCCTTCTCAGTAGCAAATGCTACATCAATTATTGCTTGAGTACTTGCACACCCTTTTAGCTGGGTATGCGCTTTGTCAAACTCTGTTTTAAGCTTTGGCAACGCTTCCGAGGCTATTTGGCTATCTACCAAAAGTGTCTCCATGGCATTACAGACTCCGGGGCGTTGCACTTTTGCATTGATTGCAATCTTTATAGCATCTTCAATTTTCGCATCTTTGTCTATATATGTGTGACACTGTCCTTTGTCATGCTTAACTACGCTTACTGTTGCATTGTCACACACATACTTTATAAGTCCTTCTCCGCCGCGAGGGATTATTAAATCTACATATTTATCCATCTTGATAAGCTTTGCGACTCCCTCTCTTGAAGAATCAGGAATCAATGATATAAGAGATTTAGGCAGATTGTTCTTCTCAAGAACTTTTTGCAAAATATCAGCGATAGCTCTATTTGAATTTTCAGCCTCTTTTCCGCCTTTTAGGACACAAACATTTGAGCTTTTAAAACAGAGTGCAGCGGTATCGCTTGTTACATTTGGGCGAGACTCATAAATGATGCCTATAACGCCGATAGGAATAGAAACTTTTTCGATTTTTAGCCCATCTTCCGTTATCCAACCATCGAGTATACGCCCTACAGGCTCTTTTAACGCTGATATCTCTTCAAGGGCGACAGCCATAGCATCTATACGTTTTTCATCTAGCAGCAATCTATCTTTTAAAGCGGCTGAAAGGTCGTTTATATCGGCATCTCTCATATCAAGCGCATTTGCTTCGAGTAAGCTCATTGTATTTGCTCTTAGTGCACTTGCCATCTCACGTAATACTCTATTTTTTTCAAATCCGCTAAGCTCTGCCAAAACTCTGCTTGCATTTTTAGCTTCTTGTAAAAATCGCTCCATTTTTTTTTCCTACTATTTTTTAAATTTTATTTGATGATATTATACTACCACAAAGTGGCAGTGATATATTTTAAGCTATATCTCAAGTAAACATAAGAGAATAGCACTTCTACAGCATTAAACAAATTAGGTCGTCACAAAAAAAATATACTGTTTTTGTTCATGGTTTTCACCAAATCCAATAACAGGCATAAGCGGATGCTCATTCGAGATTTTTATCACTACTTCATGCATCATAGCTTGCATCTCTAAAGAGTTTACCAAGTTCAGTAAGTTTTTTGTCGTAATATTTTCATCTAAAAATCCTAGCTGTAACTCTCTAGCGTCATGGTCAATGTATAAAGATGTAATGACTTTTTCACCTGCATTTTGAAAGTTTTTTGAGTCGTCTTCTTTTAAAAGCATAGCCAAAAGCGTATACTCTTCGGAGTTTTGTATATTCTCACGCATATCATCTATCATGTCTATAATATATCTCATTTTCCACCCTTTAAGACCGACAGTTTACCAAAAATCTAATTATAATAAAAAATGAAAGACGAGTTT
>CAIUZU010000211.1 GCA_903903705.1 uncultured Helicobacteraceae bacterium | reverse complement strand
ATTAGGAATATACTCCTCATATTCTGTACCGTTTTTTTCTAAATCAAAGAGATTTTCTACATTATATGTTGCTAGTGTCAAAATTTTATCTCCAAAAAGAGTTGCAAAAAGTGTAAAAAGTAAAAAAAGTGTTTTCATATCGTTATTCCATTTAATCTCAGTAAGTTATTAGGGTTTGGCTCTCTGCCCATAAGCTCTTTAAAAAGCTTCTCCATGCTCAAAGATCCGCCTCTGCTTAAAACTATATTTAGATATTTTTTTGCTATCTCAGAACCAAATATCCCCTCATCGACTACGCTAAAAAATGCATCGGCACTTAGCACTTCAGCCCATTTGTAGCTGTAGTATCCTGCTGCATAACCGCCTGCAAAAATATGAGAAAATCCATTTTGAAACTTGTTATATGACGGCGGTTTTATCAGAGCCGACTCTTCTCTAATGGAGTCTAGCAGATTTTGAACTTCATCGCCTTGATAGAGTTCCGTGTGAAGCTTAAAGTCAAAGATAGAAAATTCCAGTTGTCTAAGCATTCCTGAGGCTGAGAGAAAGTTTTTGCTGCGTACCAGTTTCTCTATCATTTCATCTGGAATTATCTCTTTTGTTTCATAGTGAGTTGCAAAGAGTTTAAGCACATGTGGTTCGTATGCGAAATTTTCCAAAAATTGTGACGGGAACTCTACCGCATCCCACTCGACGCCATTTACGCCGCTTACCTCATTTTCATCTACGCTGCTTAACATATGATGGAGTGCATGCCCCATCTCATGGAAAAGTGTTACAACATCATCATGTCTTAAAAGTGAAGGATTATTTTTTGAGGAGGGTGGAAAATTGCACACTATAACAGCGGATGCAAGCTGTTCATTTTCTTTTTCATTTATGCAGTGCGTTTGAAAATTGTTCATCCAAGCACCGCCCTGTTTGCTCTTTCTTGCTTCTAGGTCAAGATAGAGTCTGGCTTTTAGCTTATCTCCTATGTATAAATCATACGAAAACGCCTTTTCGTCCCAAAGTTTTTCATCTGTTTTTTTAAATCTAATCCCAAAGAGTTTGTTTAGAAAATCAAACATTCCATTTAAAACGCTAATTTGCTCAAAATATACTCTGTAAAGTTCTTCATCTATATCGTACTTCTCTTTTTTGAGCAGTTCGCTATAGTAAGCAGTATCAAAGCTACAAAGCGGCTTGTGAGCCATTTCTTGAAGCTCTTTTATCTCGGCATGAGCCTGTTCTTTAGAGTTCATTAGCAGTTTTTCCAAAAAGTCTATAACGCTTTTTTCATCTTTTGCCATTTTGCTTGCAAGCGAATATGCAGCGTAGCTAGGAAATCCCAAAAGTCTGCTCATCTCATTTTTAAGAGCTAAAAGTTCATCTATAATCTGCTCATTTTGTGGAGCTCTCGTTACATAGGCGTGGTAAAGTTCTTCTCTGATTTTCTCATTTTTTCCGTAAGTCATGTATGCAATATATGATGGCATTTGAAGCGTGAATCTATATTTTGTAACTCCGTTTTCTTCAAATTTTGCGTCTAGGAGGTCACTCTGCGGTATACTCTCTACATCTCTCTCATCCGTAATAATGTACTCATAAGCGGAAGTTGCATTTAAAACATTTTGCGAAAAGTCGTTTGATAGTTCGCTTTTTCGGATGTTTATCTCTTGAAGCCTCTCTTTTGTTTTTTCATCCAGATGTGCGCCGCTTAGCTCAAAGTTTTGAATATTTAACTCTAAAACTTTTTTTTGTTCTTGGTTTAAATTTTTCTCATTTGAATAGATCTCTTTGTATGCTTTATAAATATTCAAATTTTGTGATAGCTTTGTAGAGTATTCGGTTATGATAGGCAGGGAGTCGGCATAGATCTCCTGTGTTTTTTCTGTGTTGTTTACGGAGTTAATATGTGATAGCGGTGTAAAAAACTGTTCTAAATACTCATCCATCATGCCAAGCGGTTTTACAAAATTTGAATATGTTTTCTCTTTTATCTCTAAGAGTTCATCTATCTTTTTGTTATTTTCTTCTACTCTTTTGTTTAGCTCATCTATAAAGCCATCTAAATCTACATTAAATTTTAAAAATTTACTCATTTTTTAATCCTCTTCATCTCGTTTTTGTTTTGTGGCATTAAATTTGTTAATTAAAATATCATCATATTCGTTTGACTTTTCAAAAAGTCTCTTAAATGCTGTTTTTCCCTCTTTTTGTGTCAATGATGAATCAACTACTATATATGAGAGGTAGATGAAATTTTCATTGATAGAAAATCTCAGATAGGAGAGTTTTTGGTTCTCTCCAAGCAGATAGTCATAAATTTGCGATATGTTTTCTTTTGGAATAACACACAGTTTAGAGTCGCCTATAATAATGCCGTTTTCATAGTAGTTTATCTCTATTCGAGCAGTTCCGTAATCAACTCTCCATGAAGCTTGAGATCTTCTTGCTAATGTAACATTTACGTCCAAAGATGCCAGAATCTCCTCAAAAAGTTTTGTGCTTCCTGTTGGATTGTACCCTTTTCTTCGCAGTTTTGCGACTTCTAGTTTTATGCCGCACTCTGAGCAGTAATCATTTTTTATATCTTTTTCATCAATCAAATTTTTACATGATGGGCATTTTATAATATTTTGGCAACCAAGGATCTTATAGCTTTTGAGAGCTTCTTCCACATAATAGTATGGAAGTGCAAAGCCTAAATTATTTGAATTTTGTATGATAAAAGTATTTACGCCTATCACTTCGCCGCTTATATTTAGCAGAGGTCCTCCGCTGTTTCCTGGGTTTATCGCAGCGTCAATCTGTACATATTCTAGTTCACCGTAAATTCTTGAAGCTTTTGAAACTATTCCCTCAGTTGCGCTGTAGTTGAGTCCGTATGGATGACCGACTGCTATGGTAGTATCACCGTCCTCAACCCCTTTTGTAGACAAAACAAGAGGATTTTTGGGTGTCTCAAAATCATAGCTTATAAATGCAAGGTCAAAATAAGCATCGTCATATACAACTTTTGCGATGCTTCTTTTTATCTTTTTTGCGCTAATGACAACCTCTTTCATGCCGGAGACTACATGTGAGTTTGTGACTATGAGATCTCCTATGATAAAGCCTGTTCCGCTTCCATAAGGTGTCATAATCTGTATGATATTTTCGATATAAGTTTCCAGTATAAGCTGCGTATTCACGTCTATATCTCTTCGAAATTAAGATTTTTTATCTGTAGATAAAAGCTGTTGCTAAACTCGTTTAGCGATGTAAAGTTGAGCTTTTCGCCAAAAGGTTTTAGAAGTTTAAAACGGTTTTGATGCGGAGCAATAATCTCATCTATTCTTGAGATAATCGCTCTTTTTGAAAAAGTTGAGTTCTCTTTGTTGTAGAGCGGAGTATAGCCAAGAGAAGTGAAAAAATCCGGATCTTGAATCTCTACTAAAGTATGAAGCAGATTTTTCAAGACAACATGTAACCCATAATTATATAAAATATAGAGTGCAACATAGTTATAGATGGTTGGGATTACTTGATTATACCTGTTGTTTTTGTACCATCTTATTTTTGCAAGAGATTCTGTTATAAAAACTTCAATCTCTTCTTGAGATGTTTTTTCAAGTGGATT
>CAIUZU010000210.1 GCA_903903705.1 uncultured Helicobacteraceae bacterium | reverse complement strand
ATAACCTGAATCAGATAATTTTTATAGGTGCGATACTTAAAACTCTCTATATTGTTGAAAATTTCTACCTTTGTTTTGCCAAATCTAAAAGATAGAATCTCTACTGCATGCACAAAAACATCCCGAATATCAAAACTCTCTTTTTCAACATCATTTCGGGCGAAATCTCTAAAATCATCTATCGTTTGCGAGAGATAATCAGTTTCAGATATAACGGTATCAATCGTACTTATCACTTCATCTCTATCTACTTCTTCATCAAAATCGTAGCTCATTTTTAAAGCCAAACAACTCATGTTGATAATGGAAAGCGGCTGCTTCCACTGATGCGTAACATTTTCAAACATCTCGCCAAGCGTACTCATCCTGCTTTGTCTGCACAAGAGTTTCTCTTTCTCATCCAACTCTTTTGCCATGTTATCATGAAGAAGTTTTAGCTGAATATGTGTTTTAATCCTAGCCTTAAGCACTTCTGGAATAAAAGGTTTAGTAATATAATCAATCGCGCCATGCTCAAAACCTCTAATGATATCTGATGTTTTTTCTAATGCGGTAAGAAATATAACAGGAGTTTGCGCATAAGTCGGATCTGCTTTGATAATAGTGCAAAGTTCATAACCATCAAGTTCAGGCATCATAACATCAAGAAGTATCAAATCTATATTTGGTTGAGTTTGAAGAAACTCCAAAGCTTTTTTTGGATTGTTAATCAGTTTTAAATTATATTCGCCCTTTAAAAGTTCCATAACTAAACTAAGAATATCAGGAGTATCATCAACAACTAAAATAGTTGATTTCTCATTGGCATTGTTTATCACTTTTTAACCTTAGTAAATAAAATTTTCTTATTATTGTATATGTTTAAGCATTTTTTTATTCTTAAATCTTTGTATCTAGCCAAACTCGTTTTTTATATATATACATGTAGATTATACCTTTAATAAGTGTTTCTACATTCATAATGATAAAAATAGCAATAATCCCGTATCCCATCTTATAGGCTATATAGGATGGAATGACTCTAAAAATCCATAATGAAATAACATTGACTTTAAGCGTAGTTTTTGTCGCCCCTGCCCCTCTTAATGCTCCGGAGTAGACAAACATTATGGCTAGCGGTATTTGAGCAAGTCCGACAAGTATGAGGTAGTAAGAAGCCACGGCAATAGTTGAAGCATCTTTAGTAAAAAAACCTACTAAAAATTCCGGAAAAAGTATAAGAAAAAGACCAACGCTCCCCATAAAGATATAAGCTATTCGTCCGCTTATTATACCCATGTTGTAGGCTTTGGCTTTATCTTTTGCGCCAAGGCTCTGCCCAACCAAAGCTGTTGCGGCTATTGCAAAACCAAACCCCGGCATAAAAGCAATTCCCTCTATACGAAGCCCGACTTGATACCCTGCAAGCTCAACTGTTCCGTATGCGGCAATGATAGCTACAAAAAATAGAAATGAGATACTTGAAACTCCGCGATCCAGTGCCGCACCCCACCCGACATGCCATGCTCTTATGAGATCTGTTACTCTTATAATGGGAATCAGATTTAGCTTTGAGTGCTGTTTTTTTAGAAGCATGTAATATGCCAAAACATTAAAACAGTAGGAAATTACGGTAGCATAAGCCGCACCCTCTATACCCATCGCATCAAAACCATAGTGACCGAAAATGAAAACATAGTTTAAAAAAGCGTTAATTGCAGATGAGGAGAGCTTAATGTAGAGAGAATTTTTGGTATCTCCAGCCGCTGAGAGTGCATTATAGAGAAGCGTATCTATAAAAATAACTACCATTCCAAGTGAGATTATCTTAAAGTAGAGTGAGCCTTGTTCTACAACATCCGCATCTGCACCCATCATGGCATAGATATATTCACTTCCCATGTAACCGCCGATAGTCACAAAAACAGAGAGCAGTGCCGCAAAAATTGAGAGCGAATAGAGAAGTGCGGAAGCCCGTCTTTTTCTCCCCTGCCCTATAAACCTAGATATGAGTGCATTTCCACCGACTACATAAAGCGTCATAAGCACATTGATAATCATCATAAACTGCATACTCATACCAACTGCGGCAAGAGCGGATATGCTTACCATCCCAACCATTATCATATCGATAAATATTTGCAAAATATCTACCAAATGTTTTAGTGCCGCAGGAATTGCTATGGAAAATACCTTGCGAGTATCGCTTGAAATCACTCTTGAAAAAATTGTGCCACCTCTTGCATCGCTAAAAAAAGTTCATCTTTTGTTTCAAAGTAAATCTCTTTTTTATCTCTTATTTTCTCGCTAGGGAGCGTAAAATCAAAAACTAAAACATACGAAGCAACCGCAACTTTTTGGCTGTTCATATCTGCCCATTCTAGACTCATTTGGGCTATTTCGCCATCTACATCGACAACTGCCGCAGGATAGAGGCGAATAACTTTGCTTAACTCTATTTCACCTATCTTTGAGTTATAAATCATCTCTTAAAAGCCTGAAATATCTTTACGACAACCAAAACAACAACTCCGATAACCAAACCAATAAGCAAATCGTTTACAATTGCAGGAACTCCATCTATAAAGTAGTCATGAAAAAACTCAACCTTGTGCGCGAGTATGCCACCACCCACTAAAATCATGGCAAATGTTCCAACCAAAGCCAAAGTTTTAATCAGTTTCGGCATGGCACTTATAAGAAAATTTCCGCTTCTCTCATGCTTCTTCTCAATAAGCCAGAAGCCTACATTATCCATTCTCACAATCATCGCAACAAGCCCGTATACCCCAAAAGTCGCAACAAGCGCAACAATCACGGTAGAAGAAACCTGCACCATAAAAGGCTTGGTCGCAACGGCTGCAAGGGCAATAACGACTATCTCGATAGAGAGGATAAAATCTGTTACAATTGCTGATTTTATCTTCTCTTGCTCAATACCCAAAATCGTCTCTGGAGTTGAGTGAAGAAGCTCCTCATTTTTCTCTTCATGAGTGCGATGAAAAAGATACTCTTCTATCTTTTCGACACCTTCATAAAGAAGAAACAGCGCACCTAAGATAAGAATTACAGTTATCAAACTAGGTGCTATGGCAGTTAAAAGAAATGCTACGGGAAGAATAATGACTTTGTTTTTAAGAGATCCTTTTGTAATCGCCCAGATAACAGCAAGCTCTCTTGACTGATCAAAACCTGTAGCTTTTTGAGCATTAACTGCCAAATCATCTCCGAGTATTGCAGCCGTTTTTTGTGTGGCAACCTTGCTTGCAACTGCCACATCATCAGCCAGCATCGCAATATCATCTAAAAGTAAAAAAATCCCTGATGCCATATATTTCCCTTTTTATATTATATTTTTTATTTTTTGACTCTTTAGT
>CAIUZU010000209.1 GCA_903903705.1 uncultured Helicobacteraceae bacterium | reverse complement strand
TAACAATTGTTAAACCCAAAAGATCACGAAGTTTTAATATAAGTGCATCAAACTCTCTGGCAGATATGGGATCCAGTCCGCTTGTAGGCTCATCCAGAAAAAGAAGTTTCGGATCCATGGCAAGCGCACGTGCCAAAGCTGCTTTTTTTTTCATTCCGCCGCTTATTTGGGATGGATATAGATTGGCATCACTCGCCTTTAGCCCGACTATGCTTATTTTAAATGCTACAATCTCATTGATCATCTCTTGCGAAAGATCACTGTACTCTACAAGAGGAAGAGCGATATTTTCTTTTAAACTTAGTGATGAAAAAAGAGCTCCTGCTTGAAATAAGACACCCCACTTTTTTCGAAGTTGCATTGAATCATAATATCCAATATTGCTAAGCTTATACCCGAGTATTTCGATCTCTCCTGCACAAATATCTTGAAGCATTACCATCTCTCTTAAAAGGGTAGTTTTACCGCATCCGCTTGGACCTAAAAGCCCGTAAATGCTTCCCTCTGGAACTGTAATATTGATTCCATTATGAATGATTCTATCGTCAAAAGCAGTTTTAACATCTCTTATTTCAATAATATTTTTCATTATATTTTCAAATTTGTAAAAGCTATTGAGAAAATTGCATCGCATATTATAACGGCAAAAATCGATTCCACCACACTTTTTGTCGTATTGAATCCTATACTTTGCGTGTCATCTTTAACCAGCAATCCTCTGTATATAGCTATTGAGGCTATTAAAAAAGCAAAAAAAGGTCCTTTTGCAATCCCAACTAAAAAGTGCTTTATGTTGACAGCTTCTCTAAACCTATCTAAAAACATATCAGTCGTAATACCCAAATCTAAATTTGCAACTACCATGCCACCGATAATTGCCATAATATCTGAGATGAAGATAAGTATCGGCAGAGTAATCATAAGTGCGATAATTTTTGGAATAACTAAAAATCTATATGGATCAAAACCCATTGTCTGCATTGCATCAAGTTCTTGAGTAATCTTCATTGCACCTATCTGGGCAGTAAATGCAGAACCGCTTCTTCCTGCAATAACTATCGCAGTAATAAGTGGAGAGAGTTCCCTTAAAACAGATATACCCAACATATCGACTATAAATATATTTGCACCGTAGAGTTTAAGCTGATATGCAGATTGATATGCAACGACCAAACCGATTAGAAAACTCGTAAGTGCAACGATGCCAAATGCCTTTATGGCACTTTCATTTATTTCAAAGATTATCTCTTTGTATCTTATGTTTTTATAAGATATCAAATAGCGTATCTTATTTGCAAAAAGTTCACCCATAAACGACATAAAAGATAAAAAACTACGATAATTTTTATAGCTGTTTTCACCTAATTTTTCTATAAAATTTCTCTTTTTACGATGCGATATCTCTTGATATTTTAGCTTTTGCTCTTTTACCAACTCAAGCATAGCTAAAACCTCTCTATCATTGCAGAGAAGTTCTACATGAAGATTAGAGATTTGTTGTTGAAAATTATTTATAAAAATAGATGCAGCACTGTCCAAAAAATTAAGTTTGCATAAGTCGATAATTACGTCAGTAACTCCGCTTAAATCTATAGAGTCTATTTTTTTTTTATGTTTTGTAAGATTATAGAGAGTAAGCTCTCCCTCAAATTTTAAAGAGAGCTTGCCATCAACGAGTGTAGTATCTAAAGATGAGTGATTCATGTTAAAGAGGTTAAAAATCTCTCTCTAAAAGTTTATTTACTTTTAGGATAGTTATAATTCTATCCTCCTGCTTACCTACACCGTCAATTGCGGTATCATCACCGTTTGCAGTTTCAGGCGCAGGTCCAATTTTAGACTTATTAATTCGAATAGCCATCGTAAGTCTATCGATTACAAATCCCGCAATATCGTCTCCGTGTCTCATAACGATAAATCTTGTCTCTTCATTATGTTTTTTAGGACTAAGTCCAAATTTTAGACGAAGATCTATAAGAGGTATAACGGCACCGCGCATGTTAAAAACACCTACGACATATTTCGGAACTTGAGGAACTCTTGTCCACGGAAACGGTTTGATAATCTCTTGAATAGCTAAAATAGGAATAGCATACTCCTCATCCCCGATTACAAATCCGACTAACTGAACTATATCTTCAGAGTGTTTTGAACTATCTTCTTCATGTTTTCTCTGTTTGCTGATTACTTGTTTTAATTTATCACTCATTTCATAAACTCCGCTCTAAAATTTAAAATTAATGTTTCTTTGAACTACGCTTGCTAAGTAGTCCGCAGAATATGGCTTAGTTATATACTCTACCATTCCCGACTCAACAC
This sequence comes from uncultured Helicobacteraceae bacterium, assembly GCA_903903705.1. Lineage (GTDB taxonomy): Bacteria > Campylobacterota > Campylobacteria > Campylobacterales > Sulfurimonadaceae > Sulfurimonas. The sequence goes on along the minus strand of CAIUZU010000209.1, from coordinate 3,426 downwards.
CACGCATACGATCAGATTTACCGGTACGAGATGTTACTGCAATTAGAGGCAAGTTTTTATAACGATTATATTTCTTAATCTCAATTGCCAAAGAGTATCCGTCCATTCTAGGCATCTCAATATCCACCAGCATTGCATCAAAATTGTAGTCACCCTGCTTTAAAATACTAAGTGCTTCTTGTCCATCACCTGCTTCAACCAAAGTTAATCCCAGCGGCTCAAGAGCTTTTCTCATAATTGTTCTATCCGTTTTAGAGTCATCTACAATCATAACCGTATAATCACTCGGTTTTGTTTTCTCACGTGTCAGCATTGCCGCATCAGATGTAGTGTCTTTTAGTGCAGTAGCTTTTACACGTTTTGACATATCCATAATTGCTATAACATCAACAATAAGTGTTACTCCCCCATCGCCACGAATAGTAGCACCTGCTATTCCTTCTATACCTTTTAGGAACTCTCCGAGAGATTTGATAACTATCTCTTCCTGTCCTACCAATGTATCGACAATAAGTCCTAATTTACTTGTTCCTAAACCAAGAACAACAACATAGGCATATTCGCTAGAATCTAAAATTCGCTCAACTTCAAAAATATCTCCGATATGAACAAGCGGAAGAATATCTTCACGCAATCTCATAACAGAACGTCCCTCAACCGTATAAACTTCATCTTTTGAGATTCTTACAGTCTCTAAAACAGAAGCTAACGGAATAGCATAATGTTCCTCTTGAACACCGACTAAAAGTGCTTGAATAATAGCAAGCGTTAACGGGATTTTGAGCTTCATAGACGTTCCGACACCAACTTCACTGTCAATATCGATTATTCCGTTTACCTTTTCAATGTTAGTCTTTACAACATCCATTCCGACACCGCGTCCAGAAACATTTGTAACGGTAGCGGCAGTAGAAAAACCGGGTTTAAAGATAAGCGTAAATGCCTCTTTGTCACTCATATTTTCCGCTTCTTTTTGAGTGATGAGACCTTTTTCTAAAGATTTTCTCTTTAGCATCTCAACATCAAGTCCCTTTCCATCATCATCTATTTGGATAACAATCTGGTTACCTTCATTGTATGCTTTTAGCTTAATTGTTCCTGTTTCGCTTTTACCCTGCTCGGCACGAATCTTTGGTATCTCTATTCCATGGTCACATGAATTCCTGATAATGTGAACAAGCGGATCACCTATCTCTTCAACAATTGATTTATCTAGTTCTGTATCTTCACCGTATATCTCAAGCTCTATTTTCTTATTTAACTCTCTGCTTAAATCGCGAATCATTCTTGGGAACTTGTTAAATACTTTACCGATTGGAAGCATTCTCGTTTTCATAACCGCAATTTGAAGATCTGTGGTAACTAGTGATACGATAGATACGACCTGATTCAACTCTTCAAGGAATCCCTCTCCCTCATATCGCTCTTCAACATCAACATTAATCTTAATAAGTCTGTTTTTAGCAAGAACAAGCTCACCGATGAGATTCATAAGGTGGTCAAGTCTTTTAACATCTACACGAATAGTCTGCTCAACCGTTTGTGCTTTTTTTGCAGGTGCTGCAGCTCTAGCATCTTCTGAATCGTCTGAGTTACTGCCAGTAGAAGCAGGTTTTGAAGCTGGTGTTACCGTCATCGGAACTTTTATAACCGGTTCAAACTCATCATCTTCTTCAAAGTAGTTATCAGAATCAGACGAAGCATCATTTCCTCCATCTACTTTTTTAGATTCTCTCTTAGCTTTATCATCGGCTTGTCTCTGCTTTAAAAGTCTCTCTATCTCGGCTTCTAGTTCATCTGCACCCATACTTTCATAATCAAGAGCATCTTCATCGGCAGCTTTTTTGACTACTTCTTTAACTTCGACTTTTGGTGCAGCTTGAGCTACGGGAGTTTCAACTACTCCGCTTCCTCCTACACACTTATCTAGTCTTGCGACACATGCAGAAACATCAACACCACCGTCCTCACTCGTATCTCGAATAATGTGAAGAAGTGCTTTCATCAAATCAATAGATTCTAAAATAACATCCATAATATCAGGTAATATTACCAACTCACCGTGTCTTGCTCTATTTAAAACATCTTCCATATGGTGAGTCAAATGCGTTAAAACATCAAAATTTAAAAACGAAGAAGCACCCTTAACGGTGTGCGCAACACGAAATATTCTATTTAAAAGTTCTAAATCATCCGGTCTGGTCTCTAACTCCACCAAATCCTGATCCAGCTGCTCAATCAACTCGAAAGATTCAACCAAAAAATCTTGTAATATCTCTTGAAATTCATCCATTTTTATACTCCCTACTTCATATGAGCACGAACAACACGTGCTATTTCATTATAAAAAGAATCTGCTTTAAATTTAACTAAATAAGCTTCTCCACCGGCTTCAACTCCTCTAAGCTCACTAAAATGATCGCTTATTGAAGAGTTAAATACAATTGGTATAGTACTAAACCTTTCGTCTTCTTTAGCATTTGCCGCAAAATGAAAACCATCCATTCTCGGCATCTCGACATCTGAAATGATTATCTTCAAGGTATTAGATATCTCTTCACCGTAAATCTCATAGAGTTCATCCAGTTTTTCAAGTCCCTCTTGTCCATCTGTAGCTTCAACGACATTAAAGCCCATCTTTATGAGAGCCTCTTTTACAATTTTTCTTGCTGTTGAACTATCATCCAAAACAAGTGCTAAACCTGAAAAATTTTCAATTTCTCCGGCGTTATACTGAGTATCAGGCTCATAAAGACCCAAATCTTGCACAACACTCTCTAAATCCAAAATAAGAAGTACGTTATCACCCTCTATTTTCGTAACACCGGTAATCTTGCTTCCCTCGATAGAAGTACTGTTGCTCATAAAAGATGCCGGTTCTATATCTGCCCAGCTTATTCTTCTGATACGTTTTGCTTCATGAACTATAAAACCTATAAGTATGTTATTAAACTCCGTAATAACTACTCTAGAATTTTTTTCAACTCCCTCAGGCTCGGTAATCTTCATCCATTTAGCCAAATTTACTACAGGGATAACAACGCTTCTTAAGTCAAAAATACCCTCTATAAACTCAGGAGTTCCAGGCAGTTCCGTTAACTTTGGCAGTTTAATAATTTCACGAACTTTTGAAACGTTTACACCGTAAATACCCTCATAAACTCTATCTTTTTCTTGTTTGAAAATGCGGAAATCTACAAGCTCCATCTCATTTGAGCCAACTTTCAATGAATCTTCTATATTCATACTTTAAATCCCTTTTGAGAAAATATTCTCTTCTAAAAACTCTATATCTTGTGTTGATTTTACAATAAAATATCTTTGATTGCAAGCAAAAGCACCCAAATTAAAATAGATAAAATTTTTTAATTTTATGATTTTATTTTGGTGAAAATGACCCTCTATAAAATAGTCACACCTATATTT
>CAIUZU010000208.1 GCA_903903705.1 uncultured Helicobacteraceae bacterium | reverse complement strand
TCAAACTCTACTAAAACCTCTACTTGAGGCTTCTTCAGGCCTAAACTTTAGGTCTCTGTGTTTGTGGATGGGAATTATAGACAAATGATTCTTAGATGGGGCTTAAAATATGAATGGATATTTTAAAAAATCATAAAAATGTTAAGTTTTTTAAGTTTTTATTATACTTTTTTCCTAGGAATTCCCTTGTATACCCACTGTGTTGCTATTTATTAACTCTTTATGTATAAAATTCTTAAACATACAAATATGTAAATTATTTTGTATTACATATATAAAGGAAGAAAAATGGGACTTTATGATCGTGATTACGCAAGAGGAAATGCATCTACTTATAGCACTTATTCTAAAAGTGAGGCACAAATTGTTTCTTTTGTAAAAGAGACATATAAACTTTTCGCAGCCTCTATGATGGCTGGGGCTGCTGGAGCTTATGTAGGCGTTCCTATGGCTGGAACAATTCAAGCTTTTTTTTGGCCTCTGTTTTTTCTAGAGATCGGTTTGTTGATTGGTTTACATTTCGTAAAGCATAAGCCTGGTATTAACTTAGCCGTTATGTTCGGTTTTGTATTTATGACAGGACTTATGCTTGCACCTTTATTATCTCGTACGCTTGGGATGAGCGGTGGGGCTACAATAATAGGGAATGCTTTTGCTATGACTTCGGTGGTATTTGGTGCGATGAGTTTTTATGCGATTAAAACTACAAAAGATTTTACAGGATATGGAAAACCACTTATGATTGCTATGTTTGTAATCATTGGGTTTTCTATTCTTAACATATTTCTTGGTAACCCAATATTGCATATAATCATTTCAGGTGTTGTTGTTATACTCTTTAGCATAATGGTAATCTATGATACGCAAAATATTATGCAAGGCAGTTATGAAACACCAATTGACGGTGCAATTGCTCTTTACTTAGATTTTTTAAATATCTTTACTGCATTATTGCAGTTATTTGGCATCTTTGGAAATAGTGATGAATAACAATCTTTCACCCGATCTTTTTCGGGTGATTGATGCAAATCTAAACCGTCTAAGAGAAGGTATTAGAGTTGTTGAAGACATTATAAGATACAGAGACAACAACAAAGAACTCTCCTCTCAACTGAAACTCTTACGACACAGAGCAAAAATCAAAGAAACACTAGAAATACTCAAAGAGCGTGACAGTGTAAATGATGTACTTCGTTCTACCGTAAAGAGCGAACTCAATCGTACTGATATATCATCTATTATAATTGCAAATTTTAAAAGAGCAGAGGAGTCTGCAAGAGTGCTTGAGGAACTTTTTAAACTATATAGTACAGAGTACAGTGAAAATTTTAAGTACATTAGATACGAGTTATATAGGCTTGAAAAAGAGATTTTAACTTAACAAAATAACAGTTGGGGAATTTTTTGTACGAAGAGACTATATTTTATAGAGGCGATTTGGTCCAGAGACCAAATCACTTCTTCTCAAGACCCATATCGTATTCTAAAAATGCTCTTGATACATTTCCTGCATTTAACAGATCATAAAGAGCCTTATCTTTAAACTCTTCAAGAGGCACTTTTTCAACAATTCCAGTTTCATCTATACCATCATCAATAGCTTTTTTAACTCTATCTCTTGTAAGAGTAAAATATTGCTTTGCTTCATCAGCAGCCGTTTTATCAATAACAAATCCATGCCCAGGAATCATTATCGTCCATGGTAAAGTATTCATCTTTTCAATAGCAGCAATTTCACCCTCAACAGAACCATCTCTGTTTGATGTAACTCTTCCATTCATAACCAAGTCTCCTGCAAGGATAAGCTTGTTATCCGGCATATAAAGAAAATAATCCTCTTCAGAGTGACCGTTGCCTACCGGCACGTATTCAAAGTTAACGCCAGAAATAGCAAATTTTATTGTCTCTTTATGCCATTTATCAACTGGTATAATTTTTGTTCCTCTAATAGCATTCTCTGTTAAAGTTTGGAACATTCTTGTTTTATCACCCGGTTTATAGTTTTTATTTATAGATTCAGGCCCTATAATTTCTGCACCGTGAACTTCTTTATAGTAGTTATTACCTAACCAATGATCATCATGCTCATGGCTTAATATAATAGTTTTAGGTGGTAATTTTGCAATCTTACTCATTGCTTCATAAGCTTGTTTTGCATATACATACGATGCGCCCGTATCCCATAGCACATAGCTGTCATTTGTTTTAATATAGCAAGTGTTTACCATATTTCCACCATTTTCTTTTGTAGGTATCTCAAGTGCGCCGAAAAAACACCATACATTTTCACTTACTTGTTTCGGTACTAACTTATAATCATATTCAGCTGCTACAGCCTCTTTCACAGGAGCAGGTTTTTCAACTTTAGCT
>CAIUZU010000207.1 GCA_903903705.1 uncultured Helicobacteraceae bacterium | reverse complement strand
CGGTACAAACTAAACTTAAAAATAGCAATTAATTAAATAATTTGACCTTAGTCAAATTTTGAGCTCCTAAATTAGATTAATATTATATTTATCATTTGGGAATTATATCTATCCCAAAGGAAAATAAAGGAGAAATCTATGAGTAAGCATTTAATCAAGCTCTCTTCGGCTATTTTAGGTACTTCTCTTGCTGCGACGCTTTTGTCTGCAAGCAGTGGTGAATTACAAGAAGTAATGAAGAAGAGAGGCTTAAGTGAAATTGATGTTGTTCGTGCTGCAAAAACTTATAATCCTACAGGTGTAAAGGATGAGTATGTAGTATTTAGCTCAGGCGGACAAAGTGGACAAGTGATTGTTTACGGTGTTCCGTCTATGAGAATCTTAAAGTATATAGGCGTATTTACTCCTGAACCTTGGCAAGGATATGGTTTTGACGAAGAGTCAAAAAAAGTTTTAAGACAAGGAAATATTAGAGGCAGAGAGATTAATTGGGGAGATACGCATCATCCTGGATTATCTGAAGTTGACGGTAAGTATGACGGTAAATGGCTAGTAATCAACGATAAGGCTAATCCTCGTATCGGTGTAATTGACTTAGCAGATTTTGAGACAAAACAAATTGTTGTAAACCCTATATTCAAATCTGCTCACGGTGGTTCTTTCTTTACTCCAAACAGTGATTATGTAATCGAAGCTGCTCAATATGCTGCACCGCTAGAAGATGTTTATTCTCCAATAGAAGATTACAAAGAGACATACCGTGGTGGTGTTACTCTATGGAAATTTGATAATAAAAAAGGTCGTATTGACGAAAAAAATTCATTTACTCTTGAATTACCTCCATATATGCAAGATTTAACTGATGCAGGTAAAGCTATGTCTGAAGGATGGGGTTTTACAAACTCATTTAACACTGAAATGTACACAGGTGGAATCGAAGTCGGTATGCCGCCAAATGAAGCTGGTATGAGTAGAAATGACACAGACTTTTTACATGTATATAACTGGAAAAAATTAGCGGAAGTTGCTAAAGATCCGAAAAATGTAAAAATAATCAATAATCATAAAGTAATTACGATGGAAGTAGCTGTTAAGAATGATGCTATTTTCTTAATTCCTGAGCCAAAATCTCCACACGGTGTTGATGTAGATCCTACAGGAAAGTATATTATTGTTTGTGGTAAATTAGATACGCATGCTTCAGTTTATGATTTTGAAAAAATTCAAAAACTTATCAAAAATAAAGAGTATGCAGGCAAAGATCCGTACGGTATTCCTATCTTAGATATGAAAAAATCACTTCATGGACAAGCAGAGTTGGGACTGGGGCCATTACATAATCAGTTTTCAAATATAGACGGAGAAGTTTATACTTCACTTTATGTTGATAGCCAAATCGTAAAATGGAACTTTAAAACTCTTAAAGTTTTAGATAAAGAGAATGTTCACTATAACGTTGGTCACTTATGTGGTATGGAGAGTGAAACTAGAGATCCTCAAGGGAAATATATTATTTCACTTAACAAACTTGCAATCGATAGATTTCAAAATGTTGGACCTCTACATCCACAAAATCATCAGCTTATAGATATAAGCGGTAAAAGCATGGATCTTCTTGTTGATATGCCTTTACCATTAGGTGAACCACACAATGCCGTAGCAATTAGAGCTGAAAAACTTCATGGGCATGTTAGATATCCAATGGGTACAAACTCTAGAACAGATTCTGTTCACGAAGGCAAAACACTTGCCGGACAAGAGAGAATTGAGAGAAAAGGAAACAAAGTTACTATATATGCAACTATGGTTCGTTCACACATCAATCCTGAGAGAATTACTGTAAACAAGGGCGATGAAGTTACAATGTACTTAACAAACCTTGAACGTGCTCAAGATGAGGCGCATGGTTTCACTGTAGATCATTATGATGTTCACGCATCACTAGAGCCTGGTAAAACTTCAAGCATAAAATTTGTTGCAGATCTTGAGGGTGTTTTCCCTTACTACTGTACAGAATTCTGTTCAGCTCTTCACTTAGAGATGATGGGTTACTTGATGGTTAAAGATCCAAAGAAAAAGTATGATAGTGCTCAAAAAGTAAAAATGCAAACTATGTCTCCTGCACAACTAAAAGCAGAATATGACAAAACTGTTGCAACAAATACTGCAACTGACGCTGTTATCCAATCAGTTGTTAAGTTCTTAAAAGACAACAAATATGAAAAACATAAAGTTGTTGCAGATCTTGTAACAGATGCTATGGATCAATATGGAAAAATTCCTGAACAGAAAAAACTTGCAGATGCAGCGGTAAAAGCCGGTGACATGGAAAAAGCAATTCTTTTTGAAAACATGATTTGGCAGTTACAAGTTAAAACTGCAGATGTTGGTATTAGAGCAAAAGATGCACTTGTTAGACTTATTGCTACAAAACAATCAGAAGCTGCTGCTGCCGGTGAAAAAGCATTCGGTGAAGGTGGATGTGGCGGTTGTCACGTTATCGGTAAAGTTTCATCTGGTCCAGACTTAACTGGTGCTCTCTCAAGACATGGAAAAGATGCTGAGAAATGGGTTAAAGATTT
>CAIUZU010000206.1 GCA_903903705.1 uncultured Helicobacteraceae bacterium | reverse complement strand
AGACGAGGCTAGGGAGGTAGAGTTTCCTTTTATAAAAACTCTTCTTTGCATGGAGATGGAAGGTATAAAAGTGGATGCTCCGTTTTTGGAGAAGTTCCTCGTTGAGGTAAAAGGTACTCTAAGCGGCTTAACTAAAGATATTTATGTTTTAGCAGGAAGAGAGTTTAATATTAACTCTACTCAGCAGCTTGGAACTATACTCTTTGAAGATTTTTGCCTCTCAAGTTCTAAAAAAACAAAAATAGGATACTCGACGGATGAAAATGTTTTAAATTCCCTTAAAGGCACACATCCGATTATTGAGCTTCTTTTAGAGTACCGTGAAGTCTATAAGCTCTACTCAACCTATATAGAGCCGCTTTTAAAACTCTCCCGTGAGGATAAAGAGAGCCGCATTCATACCTCGTTTGTACAAACCGGAACAGCGACTGGGCGTTTAAGCTCAAAAAATCCGAACTTGCAAAATATACCTACAAGAACGCCACTTGGAACAAGAATAAGAGAAGCTTTTGTTGCGGGAGAGGGCAAAAAACTAATCGGAATCGACTACTCTCAGATTGAGCTAAGACTTCTTGCCCATTTTACCGGAGATAAGGTTTTAGTGGATGCATTTAAAAACGATAAAGATATCCACATGGAGACCGCAATTGCACTTTTTGGCAAAGGTGAAGCAGCCAGTAAAAGAAATGTTGCAAAAACGGTAAATTTTGGACTGCTTTATGGAATGGGGCAAAAGAAACTCTCCGATACGCTTAATATAACCACAAAAGAGGCAAAAGAGATTATAGAGAGATACTTTAACAGTTTCCCGAGTGTCAGGTCATATTTTCGCTCTATCGTAGATTTTTCTAAAGAGGCAGGATATGTAGAAACGCTGCTAAAACGTCGCAGATATTTCGACTATGAGAGTGCTTCGCCGATGTTTAAGGCGGCGTATGAGAGAGAGTCTGTTAACAGCCTGTTTCAAGGAAGTGCGTCAGATCTTATAAAACTGAGCATGAATAAAATCCACAAAGTGATAGAAGATGAGAAATTAAATGCAAAGATGCTTCTGCAGATTCACGATGAGCTTATATTTGAAGTGTGTGAAGATGAAGCAGAAGTTTTGGGAGAGAGATTTAAAGAGATTATGGAAAATATTGTTGAGCTGAATATTCCGCTCAAATCAAGCATAAATATAGGAAATAACTGGAGTGAGTTAAAGTAGTGCTATATGTTAAAACAGTATAAAGAGGCAATAGAGAAGAGCAATATTATCTCCAAAACGGATATTAATGGGATAATAACTTTTGTAAATGATGAATTTTGCACAATTAGCGGATACTCTAAAGATGAGTTGATTGGTAAAAACCATAATATTGTGAAACACCCTGATGTAGATGATGAGAAGTTTAAATTATTATGGGAAACAATCTCAGATAAAAAGATATATAAAGATACCGTAAAAAACCTAGCCAAAGACGGCTCTACTTTTTATGTCAACTCTACGATAATCCCAATTCTTGATAAAAATGAAAATATTGTTGAATTTGTCGCAATCAGGTACGATGTGACAAAAGAGGTACTCTTAAGAGAAGAGCTTTTAAAAAAAGAGATAGAGT
>CAIUZU010000205.1 GCA_903903705.1 uncultured Helicobacteraceae bacterium | reverse complement strand
TGGGAACTGTAAAATCACTACTTTCATTTGATAAGCTCAATCGCATAATCTTCGATTACGGTGTTAGCAAGAAGGTCTTCGCACATTCTTGTAACATCAGCCATTGCTTTTTTCTCATCACTCTCATCAAGGTTGAATACTATCTGTTTTCCGACACGAACATTGCTAACATTGTTAAAGTGCAGAGATTCAAGTGCATGATGCACCGCTTTGCCTTGAGAGTCTAAAACGCCTGCTTTTAATGATACATTTACAACTATTTTCATCTGCTATTTTCCTAAAATTCTATTTAAAACTTGTTCATAGGCAACTTTTAAACCGCCTAAACCTTGACGAAATCTATCTTTGTCCAACTTTTCGCCACTCTCCATATCCCAGAAACGACAATTATCAGGACTGATCTCATCGATGAGGATAATGTTTCCGCTTCTATCTTTTCCGAATTCAAGTTTAAAATCAACCAATTTTAACCCTTTATCCGCAAAATACGGTTTTAGAACATCATTAACCTGTCTTGCCATACGACGAAGCTTGTCAAGTTCATCTTGATAATCCACTAAACCTAATATAAGTGCATGCTGATCATTAAGTTTAGGATCTCCAAGTGCATCATTTTTATAGTCGAATTCAACCAAAGTGAACGGTAGAACAGTTCCATCTTTTATACCAAGATTTTTGCTTAAACTTCCAGTTGCAATATTGCGAACTATTACTTCTATCAAGATTACATCAACTTTAGTATGCAACATGTGATTGTCATCTAGCATTTTAACAAAGTGGGTTTTTATGCCGTTTGCTTCTAAGAGTTTAAAAAGTTCCGTTGAAATTTTATTATTAAGTGCGCCTTTACCGGCTTCACTTGATTTTTTTTCTCCGTTAAATGCAGTTAAATCGTCTTTAAATTCCGATATAACAAGATTTTCATCATCTGTTGAAAATAACTTTTTTGCTTTTCCCTCATAGAGCAGTTCTCTTTTTTCCATCTGTTTATAATCCTTTTGTAATAATTAAAGCTTTTAAAATATCAACACCGCTTTTAAGCTGCATATCTTTATTCATCATCTCATCAGTTATGATAAGTTTTGAGTCTCCTGCAGTCTCATCCTTCTCTTTTTTGCCCTCAACTTTTTCTAGCTCTTCTTTTAAATGTTTCTTTAAATCAGCCTCTTTTAATGCGAAATCATTTTTAGTTGTATTTACTTCACCCGGAAATACTTGTATATCCGGCTTTACGCCTACAGCTTGAATAGTTCGTCCGCTTGGAAGGTAATATCTCGCAATAGTAAGCTTGATAGCCTCTTCTTCCGTTATAGGAAGTACGACTTGAACGCTTCCTTTTCCGAATGTATTTTGACCGACAATAACTGCTCGTTTATGATCCTGCAACGAACCGCTTACGATCTCACTTGCACTTGCACTTCCACCGTTTACAAGTACGACTAAAGGTACATGTGTCAGGGTGTTGTCAGCTTTTGCAGAGTAGATTTCATCGTCTGCCTTGTTTTTACCTTTTTGTGAAACTATGTCCCCACTGTCGACAAAAGCATCTACGAGTTCAACCGCTTGATCTAAGAGTCCACCGGGGTTGTTTCTCAAATCAAGAATAATTCCTTTTGTAGTTGCTTTTTTCTGTTTGATAGCTTTTGTGACTTCACTCATTACTTTTTTATCAAAACTCGTTACACGGATGTATTGAATGTCGTTTCCGATAGATTTTGCATATACGGATTCGATAGTAATATTTGCTCTAACAATAGTAATCTTAAGCGGTTTAGACTCACCATCTCTTACTATCGTCAAATCTATCGGAGCACCTATTTTGCCTCTCATGATGGCAACGGCCTCATCGATGGTCATGTTAAGAGTAGACTTTTCATTGATTTTAAGAATGATATCGCCTGCTTTTATACCTGCTTTATCTGCAGGAGTTCCTTCAATAGGAGCAATAACGGTAATAGCGCCGTCTTTTACCCCGACAGTAATTCCCAGTCCGCCAAACTCACCGTTGGTCTGAACTTTTAAATTTTTATAATCTTTTTGAGAGAGGTAGTTTGAATGGGCGTCAAGATTGCTCATCATTCCGTCAAGTGCTTTATTCATAAGCTCTTCAATCGTTACATTGTCAACATTATACTGTTCTACGATGCTTATGACTTTTGTAAACTTTGCCAAAGCCTCAAGCCTTGAGGCATCTTTGCTCTCTTTTTTCTCTTGTGCCGCAGCAAAAAGATTTGTAGAGAGTAGCAAAGCAAGAGCAACCGTTACGGATGCAAAACCAAGAGTAATTAACTTTTTATTATTCATTAT
>CAIUZU010000204.1 GCA_903903705.1 uncultured Helicobacteraceae bacterium | reverse complement strand
TTCCACGCTCTTTTGTCTTGCGGTTCATCGCACCCATCTCTTTTACACGAAATCTCTGTCCGTTTTTAGTGTTTTGCGGAATTTTTAGTTTAATCTCTTTTTCGAGCGTCTGTATGGTAACTTTTTCGCCAAATAGCGCTGCATAAAGCGGCACATCAAACTTCTTAACCAAATCGTCATCTTCTCTGATATATTCAGGATTTGAAGCTACGTTTATCTTCAAAAAGAGATCTCCCGCTCTTCCGCCTTGAGCATGTCCTTTACCTTTTACACGCATCTTCTCGCCGCTGTTTACGCCTGCAGGAATTTTGATGTCAAATCTCTCGCCGTTAACTGCCACTGAGTGTGAACCGCCTAAGATAGAGACGCTAAAAGGGATGGTAACACTTGTTTCTATATCAAGATTTGGCTGTTGCTGTCCACCGAATCCGCCGCCAAAGCCTCCAAATCCACCTCCGCCAAAAGATGATCCGCCAAAGCCTCCACCCGAGAACATACTTCTTAAAATCTCATCCAAATCGCCGCTTCCGCCATGTGAACGTGAGAAGTCATGGAAATTTTGCCCACCGAACATGTTGTCACCATGTGCATCATATTGTGCTTTTTTCTGCTTATCACTCAAGATCTCATAAGCAGAGTTTATCTCTTTAAATTTATCTTCCGCACCCTTGTCTTTATTTACATCCGGATGATATTTTCTTGCTAACTTTCTATACGCTTTTTTTATTTCTACTTCACTTGCACTGTCGTTGATTTCAAGTGTTTCATATAAAGATTTACTCATTTTTTTTCCTAAAATATATATTATTTAATCATTAAGCGTGATTATATCACAAGAGTTGAGCGTGTGTCAATCAACTTTAGTGTAGATTTTTAAGCTTTTTTATTCTATCTTCTAACGACGGATGCGTGCTAAAGAGTGCCGCAAAACCTTTTCCGTTTATGCCAAAAGCCTTAATAGCCTCAGGCAGATGCGGCTCATCTTTAGATCTTGCAAGTGCTTGAAGTGCCGCTATCATGTTCTCTTTGCCGGATAGAAACGCTCCTGCTTCATCAGCTCTATACTCTCTGTATCTTGAAAATGCCATAACAATCATCATTGCCAAAACACCCAAAACTATCTCTGCGAAAACGCTTGCAACCATGTAGCCAATTCCTACTCTGTCGCTTCTGTTTTTGAGTATAACCCTGTCAACTACGTAGCCGATAATACGGGCAAAAAAGATGACAAAAGTGTTAACCATACCTTGTAAAAGAGTCAACGTAACCATGTCTCCGTTTGCGACATGCCCTATCTCATGCCCAAGTACCGCTTCTACCTCTTTTTGGTTCATGCTATAAAGAAGTCCTCGGCTAACTGCCACAAGCGCATCATTTTTGAATGCCCCTGTTGCAAAGGCATTTGGACTCATATCTTCAAAAATAGCAACTTCGGGCATCTTTATACCGGCTTTGTGTGAGAGTTTTGCCACGGTGTCAACCAGCCAAAATTCCTCTTGATTTTCAGAGTTTGTTATAACTCTAGCACCAACAGCCATCTTTGCCATCTGCTTTGACATTAAAAGAGAGATGATAGAGCCAGTAAAACCAATCACAAGAGAATAAACAAACAACGTACCCAAATCCAAACCGTTGGCATGCAAAAATCTGTTTAATCCGAAAATATTGACAATAACACCGATAACCACCATAACAGCTATATTTGTAAGTAAAAAAAGTCCTACTCTTTTAAACATATTTATTCCTCTTATAATTTTAAAAAATTATAGTTGAGATGAGTTAATGAAAAGGTAAACAGGATAAAGGCGGTGTAAGGCAAAAGCTTGATATGTAGATAAATTATGAATTTAACTGTTTACAGTGATACTACGACTACAG
>CAIUZU010000203.1 GCA_903903705.1 uncultured Helicobacteraceae bacterium | reverse complement strand
GTGCGATAGTTTCAAAAACTGACAAAAACGGAATCTTAACGTATGTAAATGAAAAGTTTTGCGAAATCAACGGCTATGCAATGAGTGAACTTTTAGGCAAAGCTCACAATATTGTCAATCATCCCGATATGCCAAAAGAAGTTTTTACAGATTTATGGCACACGATTAAAGATTTAAAACAGCCATGGATCGGCGAAATCAAAAATCTTAAAAAAGACGGCACTGCTTATTGGGCAAAAACATTTATAAAACCTATTTTAGATGCAAATAAAGAGGTTATAGAATATATTGCGATGCGAACAGACATTACTCAAATCATTGAACAAAGATTTGTTTTTGAAAGGGTAGCCAATACGGATGCACTTACAAACTATGGAAATAGGTACAAGCTCAACGGAGACATAGAAGAGAAACAAAACCTCTCAATCGCTCTTTTTAACATAGACAATTTTAGAGAGCTAAACGATTTTTACGGACATATATTTGGAGATTGCGTCATAAAATCGGTAGCCGATAAAATCTATAATTTCATTTCAAGAGATAAAAAACTCTCTTTTTACAGACTTCAAGGAGATGAGTTTGCTCTTCTTGCAACGGAGTATGAAAGGGATTTTTTTATCTTTAAATGCAGAGATATTTTACTGCTAATCAAAGAAAATTTAACTATTCAAAACGAAAAAATCACACTCTCATGTAGCTGCGGCATCGCTTTTGAAAACAAAAAACGTCTTTTGCCGGATGCAAATATGGCACTTAAAATGGCAAAAGAAACAAACAATGACTTTATTGTATATAGTGATAAAATTTCTCTAAACAATAAATACGCAAACAATATAAAATGGACAAATAAATTAGCAACTGCTTTACAAAACAATAAAATTATCGCCTTTTACCAACCTATTATCAATAACATCGACTTAAAATATGAAAAGTATGAATCACTCGCCAGAATGGTAGATGAGGACAGCAGTATCATCTCACCGTTTTTCTTTTTAGATATAGCAAAAAAAACAAAAAAGTATTTTGATATTACAGAAATTATAATCGCACAGTCATTTGAAATGTTTAAAGATAAAGATGTTGAATTTTCTATCAACTTATCTATCATGGACATACTCGAACCTAGAATCTTTAACTATATTTTAATGATGCTAGAAAAATATGATATCGGCGCAAAAGTTGTATTTGAGATAGTCGAGTCAGAGTATATTGAAAATTTTAAAACAGTCATAAACTTTATAGATGAAGTTAAAAAATATGGCTGCAAGATAGCCATTGATGATTTTGGTACGGGATACAGCAACTTTGCATACCTCATAAAGCTAAAAGCAGACTATCTTAAAATAGACGGCTCGCTTATAAAAAATATCGACACTGACGAAAACGCTTTTTTAGTCGTCTCTACAATTGTAGAATTTTCTAAAAAACTCGGCATGAAAACCATAGCCGAGTTTGTTGAAAACGAAAAGATTTTTTTGGTAATTAAAAAGTTGGGCATAGACTATTCTCAGGGATACTATTTTTCGGCTCCTCAAAAAGAGTTGTTTGGTTATTGATTTATAAAACAAAAAAGGAAGAAAGTTATGAAAAACTTAAGTATAAAAGCAAGGCTGATGGTGTTGGCTCTTGTGCCGATAATGGTTATAGTTGCCCTCTCTGCAGGCAAAATACTCTTTGACATGCGTATAAAAGAGAATTTAATCGTAACAAAATATCGCATTCAAGAGGCAGAGTCTTTGGCAAATGCTATCCATTACCTCCAGATAGAGAGAGGTCTTAGCGTTGGGTTTGTCTCAAGCGGCGGAACTAAAAATAAAGATCAACTCTCAGATACCAGAAGCAAAGTCGATAGTGCGATAAATGAGATAAAAACCGTTTACGTTCAAACAAATGGCAATATCTCCGTTTTAAACAATCTAAGCGGACTCTCTCAAAAAAGAAGCTCTATAGACTCTCTTGGCGTGAGTGGGTCGGAAGTGGGTTCATACTATGCGAAAAACATAGGCACTATGTTGATGGCTGCGGTTACCGTTCCATCTATTATGGACGATAAAGATAGTAGAAATACGATTCAAGCATATACCCATCTAGCTTATGCAAAAGAGAACTTAGGTCGAATCAGAGCGATTTTAAATGGAGCTTTTGCCAAAGACGTTTTTTCGCAAGATAGGTATTTTACTTTCGGTTCCGTATTTGAGAGTTATGGTACAAATATTAAACAGTTTGAAATGTTGACACCGCAAAAACTACTGGATTTTTACAAAAACAGCTATAGAGGCGAAGCAGTCGAAAAAACATTTGCTATGATAGAAGTGGCAAAAGAAAAGGGTATGACAGGAGATTTTGGGGTTGATGCAAATATATGGTTTACACATGTAACAGCTTCTATAGATATGCTTAGAAATGTAGAGCTTGAACTTTACAAGCATATTTATAGAGTCATAGATGAGAAAATTGAAGAGGCATCTTTTAACATCATGGCGTTAGCGACAGGACTTGTAGTAGGCATCATAATTTTTGCTTCACTTATACTCTATCTTATTAAATCCTCTGTAAGTAACCCGATAGAACGCTTTAAAGCTACGCTTGTCAATATAGGAGAGAGTCATAACCTCACTATCAAAGTGGATGAAAACGCACCTTTGGAGCTTAGTGAAATGGCACAAAGTTTTAACAAGCTTTTGGCAACTCTAAGAGATCTTATAGAAACCTCCAAACAATCCTCAAGCGAAAACGCTGCCATCTCTCATGAACTCTCAACAACTGCGATGGGCGTAGGAGAAAATGTTGAGAAATCTGTTTTAGTCATTGACGAAGCTACAAAAAAAGCGAAAAATATCAATGATGAAATAGCGCAGGCAATCAGTGATGCACAAGAGAGTAAAAAAGAGATACTAAGAGCAAACGACAATCTTAATCTTGCAAGAGATGAAATAGTAACACTCACTCATAAAGTACAAAGCTCTGCAGAACTTGAAGTTGAACTTTCACAAAGAATGCAAACACTTTCACATGAAGCAAATGAAGTGAAAAATATTTTAGATATTATTTCCGATATTGCAGAGCAAACAAATCTTTTAGCACTCAACGCTGCCATTGAAGCTGCACGTGCAGGAGAGCATGGACGCGGATTTGCCGTTGTTGCGGATGAAGTAAGAAAACTTGCAGAGAGAACGCAAAGAAGCTTAACGGAAATAAATGCAACCATAAATGTTATCGTCCAATCAATTGTAGATGTTAGTGGACAAATGAACTCTAATTCAGATGATATTCAAAATCTAGCGAATAGTGCTTCAGATGTTGAGAGCAAAATCAACGAGAGCGTCTCTATAGTCAATGAAGCAGTAAAAGCAAGTGACAGAACCGTAAGCGATTTTGAGAAGACGGGAAGAGATGTTGAGT
>CAIUZU010000202.1 GCA_903903705.1 uncultured Helicobacteraceae bacterium | reverse complement strand
GTTGTATCCTCACTGCTTGCAACTACAAAAGAGAGTCTATCCAGATCAAAAACATAAAAAAGGTTACATGCACTCAGTTCCAAGCCGTCACTTGTAGCTAAAGACAAGACATGATGTTTTGATAAAAAAGTATCTATCTTTTTAAGGTCGTTTTGCATTGAAGCCTTTGTAGAGATGCTTTTCTAGATCTTCCAATGTATGCATCTCTCTCTTTCTTAGCATCAGCTGTGCGATTTCATCATTTATCATCGTTTCAAACATCTCTTTTGGAGATGTCATTTTGCAATAACTCTCTAAAAAATCAAGCAAAACTTCAAAATTATCACTTTTTTTTAGGCTATATTGCTTAAAAAATTTAAACTCTTCCCAATTTATCTCAACCAATCCTAGCTCCTATACTTTTGCAGTGCTTTTTCTAATTTTTCACTATTTACGACATTTTAGCAGAAGTGCTTCATCTAATTTCTTAATTACTTCCAACATTTTAGTAGAAGATATTGCAAAATTCAACCTCATAAAACCGCTCCCCTCTCTGCCGAAACTTATCCCCGCACTCAGACCCAACCCTGCTTTATGAACAAAAAAATCTCTCAAATCTCTATCGCCAAGCTCCATACCTCTGCAATCAAGCCAAGCAAGATAAGTTCCCTCGATAGGAGTAAGTTTTATAAAATGAGGAAACTTTTTGCATAACTCGTCTAACATAGAAAAATTTTTATAAAGATGGATTTTAAGCTCTTCAAGCCACTTTTTGCCCTCTTTATATGCCGCTTCAAACGCTACATGTGAAAGAGTGCTTCCATTGGCAAAGTGGATGCGGTTATAAACTTTTAAAAATCTCTCTCTTAGCTCATAGTTTGGTATTGCTACCGTGCTTATGGCAAAACCAGCCATATTAAAAGTTTTTCCTACGCCTATAGCCGTAACCGTTATATCTCTAGCCTCTTTACTAAGCGAAGCAAAAGGAACATGTACATTTGGCGCATAAACCAAATCGGAGTGAATCTCATCGCTAAAAACGACTATATTATACTTCAAACACACTTCCAAGATCTGCTCCAACTCCTCTTTTTTCCAAACTCGCCCGACTGGATTGTGAGGAGAGCAAAGAAGCAGAAGTTTTGTTTTTTCGTCTATCTTTGACTTTAAATCTTCTATATCAAAAGTGTAAGTTCCATCATCTTTTAGCTTTAAGGGATTTTTTAAAAGCTCTCTCTCATGCTCCATCACGCTGTGAAAAAAAGGCGAATAGACGGGTGTTTGGACGATGACTTTATCACCCTTTTGCGTAAATGCTTCGATGGCAACATTCATACTGGCAACCACCGAGTGAGAGTAAAGCATATCTTCAAATGCAAACTCTACTCCATACTCGCACTTCATCCACTCTATCTGGGCAAGGAACATGCTAGGCGGCACTTCCTCATACCCTATGACGGGATGTTCAAGGCGTTTTTTTACCGCTTCAATCACAAAATCAGGAGTGTTGATATCCATATCCGCAACCCACACGGGAAGTACCTCTTTTGTACCAAAGAGTTTCTCTCTTAATGCGTACTTCTCCGCATTTGTGTTTTCCCTACATGCGGAGGTTGAGAAGTCGTAATTCACTGTTTTAATCTCCCTAAAATCTCTAAAGCTTCTATCATCAAGCATCAGAACACCCTCTAATGGTGTGGATTTCCATTTGAAAAACTTTTAAATGTTTCCATTGAATTTGTTGCTTTAAACTTTGTATATATTT
>CAIUZU010000201.1 GCA_903903705.1 uncultured Helicobacteraceae bacterium | reverse complement strand
TTTCACTCAAGAAATATTATGCTCAAAAATGATAAGAAAATCGGGATTATCGACTTTCAAGATGCCATGAGCGGTGCTATTACTTATGATCTTGTCTCACTTCTCAAAGATTGCTACGTCGCTTACGACCGTAAAGAGATAAAAAAACTTGCCTTAGAGTTTCGTGATAAAAAAGGACTTAAAGTTGATGACGAAACATTTATAAAATGGTTTGATTTTATGGGGCTTCAAAGACATATAAAAGTACTTGGCATATTCTCACGCCTCCACATACGTGACGGTAAAAACGGCTACTTAAAAGATATACCGCTCACGTTAAAGTATGTTCTTGATACAGCAGGCAGATACAATGAAACCAAAGATTTTGCCACTTTTTTAGGCAACATAAAATGAATGCGATGATCTTAGCGGCCGGACGAGGAGAGAGAATGCGTCCGCTTACCGATAAGATACCAAAACCTCTACTAGAAGTTCATGGCAAAGCGCTCATCGTCTGGCATATAGAAAAGCTCGCTTTGCTGGGCTTTAAAAAGATTGTTGTCAATATAGACCATCTCGGAGATTTGATACAAAAAAGATTGGGTGACGGCTCGGAGTGGGGAGTAAGTTTAATCTACTCTGATGAACGAAAAAGCGGAGCATTAGAGAGTGCAGGCGGTATCAGAAAAGCACTTCCGCTGCTAGAGAGTGAAAAAATTTTGGTAGTAAACGGAGATATTTGGTGTGACTATGAGTTTGATAGCGGTTTTGATATAGGCGATGATGCGGCACATCTTATTTTAGTTGCAAACCCCATTCACAACCTAAACGGAGATTTTGCTCTTAATAACAACAGGGTTATAAACGATGCCAAAGAGAGATTTACATTTTCTGGGATAGGTTACTACTCTGCAAAGCTATTTGATTCTATGAACTCAAAAAAAGCACCGCTTGCACCGCTTTTGAGAGAAGCAATACAAAAAGATAAAATCAGCGGCTCTCTTTACAAAGGAAGATGGCATGATATAGGAACACCTCAAAGACTTGCGGAGGCAAACTCTACTTTTGTATAAACTGTCCGCACCCTTTTACTTCAGTGCCTTTGAATGTTTTATAATCTTTATTGCCATCCAAATATGACTGAAATCTAGCGCACTCTTTGCTTTTTAGACATATTTTGTTATCACATGCTTTATCTACTTCCATGAAAATCCTCTTCTGTATTTTTTTGAAATTATATATTATTACCCTCTATTTGACTTTAAATGGTATACTAAAAGATATAAATAAGGGGTTTTTACGTAATGTTTAAAATATTTTTAATGCTTTTTTCCACTACTTTGCTTTTTGCAGATCTCAACTGTAAATTTGAAAATCAAAATTATGTCGAGATTTGTAAGAGATCTGTCCAAAACGGCGTAAGCTATGAGTATGCAAACAGCTTTTTGCTATCAGATCTTAAAACTCAAAAATTTGATGAAATAAGTTTTGAGTACCTCCAACCAAAACATATAAAAACACATAAAAAGAATGAGAAAAAAGCTAATAACGTACTTATAAAATTTATACCCGAAGTGGTGGAACATCTAAAAACTTATAGTGAAGTTTACGACTATACCGAGGAAAAATATGGGGTTAACCGCGAAATAGTAGCTGCCATCTTGCTAAAAGAGACAAAACTGGGGAAAATAGTACCAAAACACGACGCTTTTATCGTCTTTAACACTCTTGTCGTGAGAACGAAACCAAATAGCCCAAGGGAAAAATGGCTTTTAAACATGGGAAAAACAAATATGGTATCCATCATCACATACTGTTACAAAAAAGAGATAGCTCCCGATGAGTGCAATCTGCCAAGCTCTTACGCAGGAGCTATCGGTATACCGCAGTTCATGCCCGATAGTTTTGTTTTTGCAGAGGGTTACAAAACAGAAATGGCAGATTTGACAAAAATGGAAGATGCGATAGTATCTGCAACGAAATTTTTGCATACAAAAGCTGATTTTACGAAACTCATTGACTGGGATAAAATACCAGACATTGCAGATCTAGAGTCAAAATGGTACGATTTTGAGTTTGAAAATGAAGATGCGTCATTTGTATATGCAAAAAACAAAAGCGGAGACAAAGAGTATAAATGTTTCACATGTGATAAAGAAGAGCTTGATTACTTAAGAGAATATACAAAAAAAATCTTACGTTACAACAACTCCTCAAACTACGCGGTAGGCGTTATGCGTTTGGCGTATGAGGCACAAAAAGGGCTTACTCAAACTAAAGCGGAATAAGCATATTTTATTTTTGTACATTAATTGACAAATCAGTTTTTAGAGGTATCATAAAGAAAATAATCAACAACCGCTTCTCTTAAGCATCAATACATTAATAATATAAATAAACATAAAAATAATATTGGCTATAGCTGCTCCAATCACAAGTAAAGTAATCAGCCAATTATCTATAAGCATCATATAATTTTCGGAAACCATTTTATATACAAAGATCGCTGCTATTAAATGGAAATCAGCAGCCAAGTTAGAAGCTAAAAGGAGTGGACCAATTTTACTCCTATCCTTTATGCTCTTCATAGTTATAAAGATATTAACAACGAATGCTGCTAATAATAGATAAATTCCTTCTTGAATTATACTATGTATACTCATGTATACAATCTCAATGCTAAGGCATAGTGATAATATAATGAAAAAACTATATAGAAATTTTTCTGAATTCATAACAGCCTTCTATAATTTGATTTATTTTTTTAATAATTATAAGGTTTATCGTGTCAGGTTTTTATCAAAAAACAAGTAACTACTATCAAGAAAGTATCAAAATTATTTCAAATTGGATACACATCGGACACGGCACATTTGTTCAAATCCTTGAGAGCTTTTTTTCATCCCATTTGAAAAATCGATTATCCCTACACGCCCTTTCATGCTGTCATGCAATGTCCAATAACATCCTGATGAAGTATGGGCAAAAGCCGATGAGATTGTGGGCGTCCTATTCGGGTCTATCAGTGTATATAATTCTGCTGCATTAGAGATACGCCAATTTGTCATTCCGATATAATCTAAAGTTTTGCAATACGCCATTGCACTTTTATAGCTCATTTGCCGCTCAGATGATGGTGCATCATCCTGCCATACCAAATTTTTACTAGGTTGTAATACAACATGCATTTGAGTATTTGGAATAAAATCTGCTCCAAAAAGATTCATTGCTGTCAATAATAAAATAAGTTGTTTCATGGTTAAACCTCCGCTCTACGTGATACTATTTATAGATACAAAAATTATAGTTTTTTTAGTATCAGGTAAATCTCAGGATAATTTAAAAAAGGATAAAAAAAATATTAAAATAGGAGTGGGGATTACACTTCATTAGTTTGTGCATAATTTTTATTGTAGTATTCACATGGAGATGTAACTTTTGCCAAAAATCTAAGGACAAACAAAAATACCAAAACACCGCTAAAAATAAGAATATGATAATTAGTGCTACTTGCAAATACATCAATAATACTATTGAAATCTTCTTTGTTTATTTTCACAACATTTACGATAAATTCTCTAAGAGCCAAAATAATAAAAATATCTATTAAGATTCTTAGTTTTACTCTATTTTCATAAATAAAACCTATTAAAACCCTTACAATTTCTAAAAATATCATAAAATAGAGTGCATATATAACAACTTCCATAATCAAGCCAAAAACAGCAGCTATTAAAAACAGCGCAGCAGCTAGAAAAACCTCTAAATACAATCTATTTTGAAAAAACATTTTGACTTTTTCCATAATTCTCCTAAGTTAAAAAATTTAAATCACAGCAATTTATCCATGATGGATAAAATAATTACTTTATCGTTGGCTCATTCATACGATACCCCATCCCAGATTCGGTAACGATATATTGTGGCATCGATGGATTCTCTTCGATCTTTTTACGTAGCTGTGCCATAAAGACACGGAGATAATGGGTTTCATTCCCATATCCACGTCCCCACACATTTTCAAGGACAAAGGTATGGGTTAATACTTTCCCCTTGTTCTTTGCAAACAGTGCTAAGAGTTCGAACTCTTTTTTTGTCAGTTTCACCGCTCTAGAATCAATTGTAACGGTTTTGTTCGCAAGATTAATAGTGAGTTTTCCGATGGTAATCTCAGTTTGGATTGATTCATCTTTGTCTCTGACACGACGGGAAAGTGCTTTGATCCGTGCAATCAGTTCGCCGATACTGAAGGGTTTGGTGAGATAATCATCCGCCCCCATCTCCAATGCTTCAATTTTTTCAGATTCGATATCACGTGCACTGACGACTATAATCGGTACATCACTAAACATCTTGGCTTCTTTGATAAACTTTTTGCCATCCCCATCGGGGAGACCGAGATCAAGAAGCACCAATGAAATAGGGTTTTGTGAGAGTGCCACGAGACCGGATTTGATTGAACCTGCTTTGATGAGTTCATATCCAGCCGCACCCAAAGAAATACTTAGCATTTTTTGGATTCCGCTATCATCTTCTACTAATAAAATAGTTCCCATGTTTACTCCTCTTTTGAATTCATTTGCGAATCGTTTGCGTCAATGGGAAGTGTAATCGTCAATACAAATTCACCGTAACGTTTAGTTGCGTTGATACTACCTTTATGCGCCTGAATGATCCCTCTGATGATTGAAAGTCCAAGACCGGAACCTTTGATTTTCGCCGACAATTCCGCCCGATAAAATTTATCAAAAATATTGGATAATTCAGATCCGTCAATATCGCTGGGATTAGAAACACTCATTAAAAGATTAGCGCCCCGCTTGGCGGCATGAACCTTGACCTCTCCGGCTTTTGAGTATTTCAATGCATTATCAAAGAGATTGAGCATCGCCTGTTCTAGCAATGAAAAATCCCCTTTTATCGGTGGAGAATCGACATCAAAGCTAAAAGTCACATCGTCGCGAGGATGCTGTTTTAATGCTTTTTGATAGGCACTTCCGATAATATCATTTATGTCGCACCAATCTTTTTTTAGATGCATCAATCCATTTTCCAATCGTGCAAAATCCAAAAGATTTTTTAGAATCCGCTCCATATCAAAAGCACTCTCTTCAATGTTTTCCAATAACTCTTTTTCGGACATATCAGAGATAGTAACGTCTGGGCTGTTGATTGTACTTACCGACCCAAGAATCGCGGCCAAAGGTGTTTTCAGTTCATGATAAACGGAGTTAAACAATACCGAGGTCAGTTTCTCTGACGCTTCAACGAGTTTGATATGTTGATTTTGTCTAAAGAGACCGATACGCCATAGCGATACGGCAAATGTATTCATAAAAGCCGACAGCAGTTCATATGTCGGAGCGTCCAATACCGGTAACTCAACTGCAACGACGGCTACGGTTTTATCAAACGCTTTGGAAGGGAAAAAAGTCATTTCGACATTGGGCAGCGTATTGGTAAATTTTCCGGCACTCTCACCGTTGCGATAGACCCATTGCGTACATGCCTGATCATTGGATGAGACACGAAAATAATTGCACTCATCATGACTGAGCATCTCACCGTTCACAATTGCCGAAACAACTTTGAGCTTATCGGAATCATCAGGAATCAGCACCATCGTTTTTGAACCGAAAATAGCATAGAGTTTTTCTACCGCAAATTGTGAAGCATCCTCCTCATTTTCAAAATTACCCAATTTTGAGCTGAGTTCATAAAGTCGTCGAAATCGTGTCTCTTCGCTTTTAATCGCCTTATTTTTGGCTTTAATCCCATCTGAGAGTTTTCCTGAGGTATAACCGACAATCAAAAAGATGATAAATGAAAGGGTATAGCGAAGATCATTGACACTAAATGTATAGAAAGGTTCAATAAATAAGAAATCAAACAACAATACCCCTATCAATGCAGTAAAAAATGAGTATGAAACCCCATAACGCACTGCGGTGAAGAGGGTTAAAAGAAGATAAATGAGAGTAATGTTGACTATCCCAAGAATATCTTTGGCAACAAATGAAAATCCGGTAATCCCTGCCAATAGTGCTATACACACCAGATAGTGTTTAACATTTCTCGGTGTTTGATCAAAAGGTTTGATCTGCTCCCAAAAAGTAGAATGTTTTTTCTCAAAAGGAACGATATCGATGGTACACTGAGGTTTTCTATCCATCACGCTTTTGGTCAGATTTGGAAACAGCAGTCCTAAAAAACGGCTTTTCGGACGCGTCATTACCAGTTCGGTAATACCGTACTCTTCAATTGCTTCAATAACCGCATCGGTTTTGTCTCCGGATATTTTTGAAATAACATTCGCCCCAAGCCGTTCAGCCAGTTTGAGATGTTTTCGTATCTGTTCACTTTTACGGGTATTGCCATGCACTTCGGAAGTAATCTGCAATGCGATAAATTCCGCTCTAAGAGAATCGCTGAGCCGTTTGGCATAGCGAACCGCATCCATCGACTCTTCATGATGATCTATGCAGACCATGACCGTATTGGTCTGCGTCTTTCTGCCATCGCGTTTGGAAACTGAATATTCATTAAGTTCATCGCTCACTTTAAGTGCCGCTTTGCGTAGTGTTAGTTCGCGCAATTTGCTGATATTTTGTTCAGTGAAGAAATTATTAAGAGCTGATTCAACACGATTTTGGGGATAGATCTTGCCGTTTTTGAGCCGTTCTATTAACTCATCGGGGGGAGTATCTATAAGTCGAAAACTGTCTACCCTTTCCAATATGCTATCAGGCACAGTTTCGACTACTCGGACATTCGTCAACGAATAGACAATGTCGTTAAGACTCTCAATATGCTGGATATTCATTGTCGCAATGACATCTATACCGTGTGATAGAATTTCGAGAACATCCTGATAACGCTTTTCGTATTTGGAGCCTTGTGTGTTAGTGTGAGCGAGTTCGTCAATCAACACCACTTCGGGATCGCGTTTGAGGATTGCATCGATATCTACTTCGCTAAATTCCGCTCCGCCGTAACGGATCTTTTTGGTGGGAGTAATCTCCAGTCCCTCGGCCAACGATTCGGTTTCCACACGCCCGTGCGCCTCAAGATATCCGATAACGACATCGATACCGCTTTGTTGAAGTTGACGCCCCTTGGAGAGCATAGCGTAAGTTTTACCGACTCCTGCCGTAGCGCCGAGATAGAGAATAAAATTCCCTTCCTCAGCTTTTTGTACCTGTTCGAGAAGCCTTTCGGCCTTAGATTTTAACTTTTCCAAATTCTCTGTCTAATGTTAAATTGAGATTGACGACATTTATTTTCTCTTTCCCTATAATACCAAAATAGGGCTGTTGAGTGCTTTTGCGAATGACATCAATTACCTTATTCTCTTCAATACCTCTAACTTCTGCCACCCTTTTTGCTTGTATTGTTGCATTCGCAACACTAATATGTGGATCAAGTCCGCTGCCGCTTGTTGTAACTGCATCCATCGGCACTTTTTGTGAGGCGCTCAGACTGTTTTCGGTACGATACGCTTCGACCCGTTCTTTAACCGCATCATGCAGTTTTTGGCTGGTGTAGCCTAAATTTGATCCGCTCGATGATGTACCGTCATACCCATCTTCCCCAGCCGCTGAGGGACGGGGATGAAAATAGTACGGCTGCGTAAAATTTTGGGCAATCAATGTTGAAGCAACAGGGTTTTCCTCCTCATACACCAAAGAACCTTTTGCTTGATCTGCAAATACACTATTTCCGATTGCATACATCGCCAACGGATATACAAGGGCACAAATCAGCGTCAAACCACTAAATAATATAACCGATTTTTTTATCTCTTTAAACATCTTTTACTCCTTATGCCAAACCGATGGCACTAATAACCATATCAATGAGCTTAATACCGATAAACGGGGTAATAATCCCTCCTAATCCGTAAATCGCCAGATTGCGACGCAATGCCGCTTCTTCACTTTGTGCTTTAAACGCCGCACCGCGCAATGCTACGGGAATCAAAGCCACGATAATGAGTGCATTAAAGATAACTGCCGATAGAATCGCGCTTTTCGGGCTTGCCAAGTCCATGATGTTAAGTACGGCAAGCGATGGAAAAATAATGACTGCAAGTGCTGGAATGACCGCAAAATATTTTGCTATATCGTTAGCGATACTAAAGGTGGTCAACGCTCCTCTCGTAGATAGTAGCTGTTTGCCTACCTCTACGATTTCAAGAAGTTTCGTCGGAGAGCTGTCGAGATCAATCATGTTCGCCGCTTCTTTCGCTGATTGTGTCCCGCTGTTCATCGCCAGACCCACATCGGCTTGCGCCAATGCAGGAGCATCGTTGGTGCCATCCCCAGTCATAGCGACAAGGTATCCATCTTTTTGATACTTTTGAATGAGGCGAATCTTTGTCTCCGGCGTTGCTTCGGCGACGAAATCATCCACCCCCGCTTCTGCAGCTATCGCGGCAGCGGTTAGAGGATTGTCTCCTGTAATCATAATCGTTTTGATCCCCATTGCCCGTAATTCGGCAAATTTGTTTTTAATCCCTGTCTTGACTATGTCTTTGAGCATAACGACACCGAGAACTCTGGCATTAACCGCAATGACCAGTGGCGTAGCTCCATCTTTAGCGATTTTTTCACAGATTCCACGACACTCTTCATCAAAAATTCCATCATATGTTTTCACAAATTTTGCAATAGAATCCATCGCTCCTTTACGGATATTGATATCCCCTACATTAACACCGCTTAGGCGAGTATCGGCACTAAAAGGAATCCAAGTCTCTTCTCCAATCAATGCTAGAGGCTTTGCGTCCATACTCTCCGCAAGTGCTACAATACTGCGTCCTTCCGGTGTTTCATCGGCTTTTGATGAGATAACTGCATAAGATAGAAGCTCGTTTTTGCTGACACCGTTCACGGTGAAGAAATCACTTGCCATACGATTACCGAATGTGATTGTTCCTGTTTTATCAAGGAGCAAAACAGAAATATCGCCCGCTGTTTCGACTGCTTTACCACTGGTAGCGATAACATTTTTACGGAGTAACCGATCCATTCCGGCTATCCCGATAGCACTGAGCAATCCGCCAATCGTCGTAGGAATCAGACACACAAACAGCGCTACTAATACCAATAATGAAAATGAACCGTTAAAATAGCCTACCAATGGCTGTAATGTAGCTACCGAAAGTAAAAAGATCATACTAAATCCGATAAGGATTAGACTAAGAGCAATCTCATTTGGAGTTTTTTGACGCTTTGCCCCTTCGACAAGCGAAATCATATGATCAAGAAAACTCTCCCCCTTAGCTGCCGTGACTCGTACTTTTATCCAGTCCGAGAGTACCGTCGTCCCTCCTGTTACTGAACTGCGATCCCCGCCGCTCTCACGAATAACAGGAGCTGATTCCCCTGTAATCGCACTTTCATTGACACTCGCAACCCCTGCAATCACTTCGCCGTCGGCAGGGATAAGCTCTCCCGCTTTTACAACAACAACATCTCCCTTTAGCAGCAAAGAGGCATCGACATTCTCGGTTTCATTACCAATTAAGCGATTGGCTTTGAGATTGCTTTGGGTCTGACGAAGGCTTGATGCCTGTGCTTTCCCCCGCCCCTCAGCCAATGCTTCTGCGAAGTTGGCGAACAAGACGGTAAACCACAACCAGAACAAAAGCTGTAGATTAAACCAAAAGTCTGCAGGATCAAAATTTCCGGTTAAAAATAGAGCCGTACAAAATGCCGAACTAAGTGTCACGGCAAAAATTACCGGATTTTTAATCTGATGCTTCGGATTAAGACGAATAAACGACTCCTTCAACGCATCTTTAAAGATTTCATTGTTATTAATTTTAATTACTTTTTTCATACTTTTTCCTTAAAACAGCTTGCCGGACAGCATGAGAACATGCTCCGCAATCGCTGTGAATGTCAATGCCGGCAAAAAGGTCAATGCACCCAAAATAAGAACCGTGCATGCCAAAAAGATGGTAAATGTCGCATTATCACTTTTTACCGAACCCGATGAGAGGGCATATGTTTTTTTGTTTGACATGCTCGCCGCAATCGCAATCATAGGGATGATGACTCCGAAGCGTCCGATAAACATCGCTATCGCCAGTGTCACATTGTAAAATGGCGTGTTGGCGGTAAGTCCCGCAAATGCGCTTCCGTTATTCGCCGCTGCCGAGGTGTAGGCATAGAGTATTTCGCTCAAACCATGTGGTCCGGCGTTATTAAGCCCTGCCAATCCCTCAGCACAATTCGCCGCGTAGGCTGAAAAGCCCAAAATAGCCGCTGAGGGGAGAAGTAATGCGATGATAACCGCCTTAATCTCATACGCTTCAATTTTTTTACCCAAATACATCGGTGTTTTTCCGACCATCAATCCAATCATAAACATCGAGAGCAACGCATAAATCATCATCCCGTAAAATCCGGCACCCACACCGCCGAAGATTACCTCTCCGACCATCATCTGAAGCATCAAAACCCCACCTGCGAGTGGAGAGAAGCTGTCGTGCATTGAATTGACCGCACCGCATGATGCCGCCGTAGTTACGGTCGCAAACAAACTTGATGCTCCCAGTGCGAACCGCACCTCTTTACCCTCCATGCTCGGTCCCTCTTCAACGCCAAGCTCACTCAACATCACATTTCCTTGCGACTCTGCATAATAAGTAGACCCGAGAGTCAGGGCAAATAACAGTGCCATCGCTCCAAAGATTGCAATCCCCTCACGACGGTTTCCGGCAAACTTACCGTATGCAAAAAGCAGTGCCACAGGGATCAAAAAAATCGAAAAGATTTGGATAAAATTCGTCAATTCGTTCGGGTTTTCAAACGGATGGGCGCTGTTAGTGTTAAAAAATCCACCTCCGTTGGTTCCCAACATTTTGATTGCTTCCTGACTCGCCACCGGTCCCATCGCCAATGTCTGCGTTCCACCTTCAATCGTTGTAATATCCACATACGGGGAGAGATTTTGAATTACCCCTTGAGAGATTAAAAAAATCGCATATATAAATGCAATCGGCAATAAAATACGCAATGTCGTCTTTGTCATATCAATATAAAAATTGCCTATTCCTCTTCCTGTTAGACCACGCATCAATGCTACGGCGACTGCTACGCCCGTTGCTGCAGAGAGGAAGTTTTGTACGCCGAGCCCTACCATCTGCGAAAAATAACTCATTGTACTTTCACCGCTGTAGCTTTGCCAATTCGTATTAGTGACAAAACTGACTGCCGTATTGAGTGCCAAATGCCAGCTCAAGTTTGAAAAATTTTGTGGATTGAGCCATATAGCACTTTGAAAAAAGAGAATAAAAAAGAGAATGAAAATTCCAAATATGTTAAATACCATCAACGAAATAGTATATTCTTTAAAACTTTGTGATTTCTCCACATTTATTCTGCTAATACTAAACAAAGCATTTTCAATCGGAGCAATAACAGGATCAAGAATCGTTTTCTTTCCGTCAAAAATTTTGTAAACATAGTTTCCTATAAAAAAGCCGAAAACAACCACCGTGAACGCAAATAATGCGAACAATACCATATCAAATACTTCCATTTACAGCTCCTCAATTTTAATAAGAGTATAAACGAAGTAAAAAAGCAATGCAATTGCAAGCGTAGTGCCTGCGATTATTTCTAACATCATGCCTAACTCCGTATAGAATAGATTTCAACTATAATTGTACCCCCGAAAGCGGTCAAAAAAAGCTCAAACAATACGGCTATGATATAAAGAAAAAATCAAAATTTGTCAAAGAGCATCAAGGTCAAAAGATGGGATAAGGCTATATTAAGAACATTTGTTCTCTGTTTATACATGTGAAGATGAATGACGATTAAAAAATAAAAAGAGGGGAAAAGTAGCATGTAGGGAGTTTATTATACTCCCTATCTGTGCCTAACATTAGTTAAAACCTAAAAGTAACCGTCCCTACAATATTCTCTTCATCAGCACTAGAATCTGTATCATGGCTAAAATCAATATATGCAA
>CAIUZU010000200.1 GCA_903903705.1 uncultured Helicobacteraceae bacterium | reverse complement strand
CGGTTCTTGTCGATATCGAGTTTCTAGCTTCTTGAGTTACTCCCTTGATTTCTAAGATGTCTTTTTGGATATCAAGGACTTCATTTTGAAAACCTAACTTTTGCATCTCTTGGAAAAGCTCTTGGTGGTAAATTTGGGTTATGAGCTTTTGATTATCGTATAGCTGCTTATTGTCTATAGATACCAGTTCGCCTTTGGAGTTTATAGTTTGATTTGCAATAAAACAGTGAGTATGGATTTTTATCTCTTCGTTACGATTGCTAAGATGTTGAAACTTAGCGATTGCAAGTCCGTTGTTTTGAAAATGCTCTCTGCCATTTTCGTTTCTCATTCTGTAGGTTATATATCTACTTGCTTTTTCAAGTGCAAGATTTACAGCTCTGTCTTGAGCTTGTAGAATTGATTTTTTAAGCTCATCGTTTGCGACTGCATAAATTACATCTATACTTTTGCTCGGACTAAAAGTAATATCAAAACCTGCTCTTGCATTGCCGGTTGCGTTGCCTTTGCCATTTTGATTGATAAGGTCTGAAAAATCTTGATAAGACTCTTTGGTTATAGAGGATTGATTTTCAATATTTGAATATCTCTCTGCCATCTCTCCGGTAATGTTCCACTCGCCGAGTTCTTGATTTTTTTGATAATAATCTAAGTCTTGTTGAAAGTAATTTTGAGCTTGAGCTGCACTTTGCCAGCTTGATATCGACATCATAGTATTACCTCTTTTTTTAGTTTTTTTAGTGATTTTTTAAAAAAAACGAGAAAATAAACCGCTTTTTCTCTACATCCCACCCTAATGGGCGTGGGGTGTGTTCTCTTATTTACTTGCTCTTTTCTTGCCAATATAAAGCAAACTTGTTGCTTTATATTGCTTTTTTGTTGCCAAGTTGTTGCCTCAACTTGCAACTACTTGCAACATATTGAATTAGGTTGCTTTTTAAGTGCATTTTAAGCTGTAGGCTCAAAGAAGTTAGCAAGCTGTGCGGCTGCTTCTTTTGCATCTATTTTTGTGGTTGTTTGATTTGGAGCTTTTACATTTGGCGATTTTTGAGTTGTTTGATTTTTAGATTTTATTGTGATTTGAATGTAGCTAGATAGATACTGTCTTGAGACTTCGACGTTGTAAGAATCTTGCAGATACTCACAAATTTGTTGATGAGTGTATCTATCATTTAATAACTCTTTTATTTCGCCCTCATACTGATTAAGCCTAGAAACTCTTTTTCTAGGCTTAACAGTCTTTTTAAATTTTTCTAGCTTTGTCATATTTATTCTTGATTTTCAAGTATATAACTTACGATTTGCCAGCTAATTGTGCTTTTGCCTACGCCGCCTTTTGTGTTGGCGAGGCACACATTTGTTGTGTCTTTCAGTGCATCTACAAACTGTGGCAATACAGTTTTTAAATAGTCATTCGCCATCTGCGATTGGCGATATTTACTAAACAAAGATAGATATTTTTGTTTATCGCCGCCGCTTTGCTCGTAAAGCAGAGTTTTTAAATCTTGTCCTTGCAGGTTCTCCGCGAGAACTGCAAGTTGTGTAATAGTTTGTTGGTGCATTGCAGCAAGCTCAAAGGCAGGCGTATAGCCTACTGTGAGATATTTAACTTTCTCTTTAAAGGCTGGCGAAATGCCTAAGTCTTTATTCCCAAAAAAGAACATAAATTCTTTTTCAACATTTTCAAGATTATGCACTTGATTTAGAATAAAGATACATTTGGATGGGTTGTTAATTAGCTCATAGGTATCTTTTGCGTTTTGAATCTGAGCTCTTGAGTTGTTCATAGGTATAAGGTAGGTAAAATTATCACTTTCGCCGGAATCAGATATTAATTTTAAAACTTTGCGACTATCGTTTCCTCCTCCGCTATCAAGTACAAGAGAACAGTCACTTGCTATTTGCTCAAATAAAGCATCTTGCAGTGCTTCATCACCTTTGGATGTTGTAACGCTTACAGCTTCAAAATTTACATTTTTGAAGATGTTACTATTGTTATTGTCGTCAATTTCGATTATTCTTACTTTTTTCATTTTTTTAGCCTTTATTTGATTTTATTTATAGTAATAACAAGGTCACCTTGTTTATTTACAACTCTGTTGGTATTTTGAGGAATCAAAATATATTTTTGCCCATTTTGCTCCTCGAACTCAACACCTATTTTTTTAAACTCTTGCATAACCGCCGCTGATTTATCTACGGCATGGTAGTAGGGTAGTATTGGATGTAAAATATTGATTGCATAGCCGAGCCCGAGCGATGTAACCGCAACATAAGCAAGACTTGAAAATCTAAAATTTTGAGTCTCTTTTTTAATCTCTTTGAGCTTTGCTGAGATTACATCAAGCTCCGAAAAATCGAACTGTTTTTTTATTTCATTGATTTTTTCTTTAATTTTTGATAACTCAGTATCAAGGTCTTTTTCGAGGCGGCTCGTGTCGATTTTGAAATTTTTAAGGCTAATGAGGTTAGCCTTGATATCGTTAAGCTCAGAGATTGAATTAATCTCCTTGGCGACTGATTCAAGTTTTATGACTTGAAAACTGATTTCATCTAGCAGATTTTTTGCTTCATCGGCGTTGAACATTTTTGACTCCTTTTTTTGATTTTGATGGTAGGTATTAAATATTAAAGTAGGTTTAAGCGGTGTTTTTTGAAAAAAATTGAGTAATCGCCATAGGCGATTACATAACTCTTATACT
>CAIUZU010000199.1 GCA_903903705.1 uncultured Helicobacteraceae bacterium | reverse complement strand
ACAGAGTTTGCCAATGTCCAAATGATAGTGAATTTTTTGTTGAGGCTCTGTGCGAAATCTATGCAAAAATGAGATAGTCAAAGAGATGAAAATTGTTATTTTTGATATGGACGGAACTCTTCTTGATTCAAAAAAAGATATAACAATTTCAATAAACCATGTAAGAAAGCTGCACTACAATCTCGCTCCGCTTAGTGAAGAGTCTGTTGTGGAAGCTATAAATATGGAAGTGAGAAATCTCTCTTTGCTCTTTTATGAAACAGAGATATATCAGGAGAGAGACAAAGAGTTGTTTGAGAGCCATTATGAGCTTCAGTGCATACAAAACGTTTATCTTTACGAGGGCATTAGAGAGATGTTGGAGCGCCTAGTCTCTTTTGGTATAAAAATTTCCGTTGCGACAAATGCTCCAACTCAGTTTGCGCTAAGAATGTTGGAGCATTTAGAGGTTAAAAATCTATTTGACGTAATCATAGGAGCAGACAGGGTTAGCGAGCCTAAACCCAGCCCTCTTATGTTAAACTACATACTAAAACATTATGGTTTTGATAAAGAAACCCACAAAGCGTGGATGATAGGTGACAATTCAAAAGATATCTTAAGCGCAAATGCGGCAGGAATAGAGCCCATCTTCGCAACATGGGGATTTACGCCTCATAGTAACGCCAAAGTAGTTATAAAGAGACCGACAGAGGTATTGGATATAGTTTTATAAAATTTTATGATAGAATGTTTTAACTCCATTTCAAGGATTAGAGAGTGTTTGACATTGACTTACTGCTTGCATTTGTGTTTATGTCGTTGCTTTTTTTACGACAGATATCTATACTTAAACAGCCAAATAAGATAAATTATATACCGCTTATCGTAGGTATAGGCATCATTAGTGCTCTTCTTCATTTTATCATCCAGCCTGAGGATGCAAATATGCTGCTCGTTCTAAAAGAGAGTTTTATCCCTATTTTAGTCTCGCTTCTTCTATATATCGTTATGAATATACTTCATCAAACTATGCAAACTGAACAATCAAGAATGGAACAGGAATTTATAAGAGAGTTGGGACAGCAGATAGATGAGTTAAAGGAGTCAGGCTCTGAGCTTGAGAGAAAGATACTCTTAAATCAAAATCAAGATCATCAGACTCAAGAAGAGGGGAGAGAGCGATTTAGACATGACATAAAAATTTTGGATGCTATCTTGGCAAATCAAACCAAATTTTTAGAAAAGTTTGAGGGCTTGCACATAGATGTCGCAAAATCATTTGAAAAATTTACTGAAGTTCAACTCCCGTCTTTGGACAGTGTCGTGCATAAGCATATAGATATACTAAGGGTTACAGAACAGGATCATTTCAACAAAGTAAAATCAATACTTGAAAAATCTATTGATAACAAAGTGAGTATGGCAGAGGAGATAGAAGAGCTAAAAGGCAATTTGCAAACCATAAGCAATATCTCCCAAACGATAGCAAAAACGATTGTCAGATATACGCTTGAGCAGTTAGGCGAAGTCGTAAAACCTTTTGAGAGAGAAATACTCTCTTTAAAGTCGCATGCAGAGGGTGTAAACACCTCTCTTTATGAGAGTGAAAACAGACTATCAACTATAAAAGAGCAGAGTGAACTGCTAATGAAGCAGATGATTTTATCTTCTAAAAAAATGAGTGAACTACAGACACAAAACAGTGCTCTTTATGATGTTTATTCGACAATGAGAGATCTTATGAAAGACATAGAGATTATAAAATCAGAGTATGTAAAATCTCAATCACAGCTAAGTATGATTATAAAAGATTTCAAAGATGCAAAAGACGGCGAGATAGACAGCATAAAAGAGCAGATGGAGTCCCTAATCGTGATACTTACGACAAAAGTGGATAGATCTTTAGAGAGACTGCATGAGCACTACCATATAGCAAATGAAGATATCTCTCAAAGTGTTAAATTTCTATCTAAGCAGGCTCAGCTTAAAAACAGTTACTCCGAGTTAGATAGCTAACGCAATAAGAATAGGGTAGATTATCAGCCCCATATATGGCAAGAAGCTATCTATGGGAGAGAGTAAAATAAGGCTCATTTCTTGAGAAAGACTCTTTTTTGTAAATATCTGCTCTATAAGAAGTATCTTTGTTGCCACGTCTGCTGTCTTTAAAAATAGAAAAATAATCGCAAAAATATCATAATCGCACAATATAGCAAAACCGATGGCAAAGTAGAAAGTTGGTTGCATAATCAAAAAAAGAAGTATACTTTTTGAGTAATATCTGTTCATGCGTATTATCATGCCCATAATGCTGGGGGCTTTCTGCCATGAAATCTCATAGAGTTCAAGAAAAACAAAAATAAGTATGTAATTTAAAATCAAATCATCTATCATAGGTGAAATTTTACTATAAATATCTTTTTATCCGCAGCACTTTTTATATTTCTTGCCGCTTTTGCATGGGCATGGCATATTTCTCTCTATCTTTGAGTTTAAAAGCAGACCGTCTTTGTAAAACCAGATTCCGTCCTCTTTTATAAAATTGCTCTTTTCATGTTGTATCTTTATGCCATCCACATCTCTGTAGTAGGCCTTAAACTCAACGACACTCTCTTTCGCATGTACAACTTCAAGACCAAGCCATGTTACGCTTTGTGAATACTCTTTTATGAGATCTATATCATCTTCATATCTTTGCTCTTTAGCTGTGGTTTTTACTATATATTCGCCGTCGCCCAAAACGTAAGCACTGTATCTGCTTCTCATAAGCTGCTCAGGCGTTGATGGGTTTAGTATATGGCTCAAATATGGTTTGCAGCAGTTGTCAAACTCTTTTTTACTATCGCAGTAACAGTGCATAAAAATTCCTTAAGTTATAAAATTGTAAACAACCCATGTAGTCGCAAACGATAAGAGGATCCCGTAACCGACTATGGCAGAGCTAAGACGCGGTGCAAGACCTGCCATTGAAGCGACTGCCGCTGCAGTTATCATAGGTGCCATTGATGCTTCCATAATGGAGATAAGCGCCGCTTTGGAGTTCCATGAAAAGATGTAACAGACAATGATAGCTATAAGCGGAGCAAAAATAAGTTTTATGCCAAGCGCAATCCCAAAAGGCTTCAGATCTTCAGACGGAAGTTTGAACCTGAGTTGAAGCCCGACTGCCACAAGTGCCAGCGGAACAATGGTGCCGGCAAGCGAAGAGAGCACACTATGGGCAACGGGGTGAAATGATGTGCCTATAAAAAAGAGTGAGGCAAGCAGGGCTAAAAATGGCGGAAATTTCACTATCTTTATAAAAAGTGCTTTTATATCTACATTTTGCGAACTTGAGTAGTAGATAGATATAAATGTTCCATAAGTAGAAAGAGCTATAAATGAGCCGAGCTGGTCATATATCATAACGTATCCGAGTGCATCCTCACCAAAATATGCCCCAATCATAGGGATACCAAGGTAAGAAGTATTTCCCAAAACCGCTACAAGCATCAAAGAACCTGTTACCTCTCTTGAAAATGCAAGCAGTTTTGAGAGATAAAAAACAGCCAAAGCGCTTATGCTCATCACAATCCAAGCGATAAATACAGGGATGATTACCTCATAAGAGAGACTTAGCTGCGGAACTTTAAGAAGAACCATCGCAGGAGCTGAGATGTAGAGGATAAATTGATTTAAGATAACAGGAGTCTCTTTTGGAAAAACATCCATTTTGTTTATGACATACCCGATAAAAATAGCTACAAAAATGAGTGCGAAATTTTCCATAATTAACTTTGTTTTTTGATTGGAAGTATATAATCTTTTTTTTAAACTTTAATAGGTGAGATAATTTATGAACAAAACATTTAGCGAAGCAATGGATTTTAGACACGCTTGTAAGATATTTGACGAAAATAAAAAGATAAGTGATGAAGATATAAAGGAGATTCTTGAGTCTGGAAGAAAATCGCCATCATCGTTTGGAATGGAACCATGGAAGTTTTTGGTTATCACAAATGAGGAGCTAAAAGCCAAGATTAGACCTTTTTGCTGGGATCAGGTTCAGATTACTTCATGCTCTCACTTAGTTGTGATTCTTGCTGCTATTGAGGCTGTAAAACCTGAGTCAAATAGACCGCTTGAAATGCTCTCAAGACGTGGAATGAGTCAGGATAAGCTTGATTTTTATATCAATTTATATAAAAGTCATCTCAAAAAAACACTTGAGAGTGATGAAAATATTTATGAGTGGACATCTAAGCAGGCTTATATTGCAAGTGCAAATATGATGACATGTGCGGCGGCTTTAGGGATTGACAGCTGTGCAATAGAAGGGTTTGAAAAAGAGAATGTGGAAGAGATTTTAAATCTTGATACTAAAAAATATCAACTCTCATTGATTCTGCCTTTTGGTTATAGGGTAAAAGAGCAGCCAAAGCAGCTTAGACTCAGTTATGATGAAGTTGTAGAGTTTATCTATTAGTATGTAAACTTTGCAATAATGGGGTTGTGGTCTGAAATTTTTTTGCTCTCTATTACTTCAGAGTAGATAAGATCTAACTCTCTGTAAAAGATGTAGTCGAGCGAGTTTGCAAAGACTTTTTTGATGTTTGACTCATCGCTAAATCCCACTCTCTTAAGTGATAAACTATCTGCAAACTCTTGAAGATAGTGTACTCTTTTGAGGTTCCATGTATTAAAGTCGCCTGCGACTATCATTGCCTCTTTATGAGATTTTATAGCTAAATATATATGTTCCAGCTCATCTTTAAAATCACGGTTATGTACAAAGTTTATAGCATGAAGGTTTACGACAAGAAGTGTTTTGCCGTTTGAGAGTTTATGGTGTGTTATGAGCGAAATTTTATGAGTTGTGTATTTTAACTCCTGCTTTTTTGTAAGCAATGAAATTTCACTCTCGCATGATGCTCTAAAAGCACTTAAAACACCGAAAATATGCTTTTTTGTCTCGATATTTGGTGAGAGGACATAGGAGTAGTCATGTAGATCAAGTTCATGTGAGAGGCTTTTTTTAACCTCTTGCAGAAGCAAAATATCAAAATCAAACTCTTCTATAAGCAAATCCGTAAATTTTTTATAAGAAGCGTTTAGTGTCAGCTTTGCGACGTTCCAGCACAAAATAGTAAATTCATCTCTTAGCGTCTCATCTTGATGTTTGAGTGATTTTATGAAACTGTTTGGTTTAAACATATCAGAGCTGCGGTGCTAAGATGCGCATCATATTTTCAAAAACTCTTCTCATGTCGGAGACTTCTTTTGTTCCAAAAGATGAGTTGAATATCAATTTGGCACTCCAATCTTTTACTTTTTTGATGACTTCATCATTGTAAACGAAAGTAGCGACTTCGTAGTTTAAAAAGAGACTTCTGTTGTCAAAATTTACACTTCCAAGCACAACGCAGTTATCGTCAAAAAGTATAGCTTTTGCATGAAGCATTGCACCGTTATAGAGGTAGATTTTTATACCGGCTTCTTCAAGTTCTCTCATGTAAGAGCTTCTAACAAGATTTACTACTATGTGGTTTGCCTCTTTTGGCGTTATAAGTTTTACATCGATGCCTTTATGATGTGCGATGATGAGAGCTTGAATGAGTGCGTGATTTGGTATAAAGTATGGGGTTATGATGTAAATCTTCTCTTTCGCACTGTAAATCGAAGATAAAAGCACCTCATAGAGAGTATCTTTGTCCATGTCGGGACCTGAGGGAACGACTTGCAAAAATATATCGCCTTCAACATTTTCTTCATGCTGTTTAAATTTTAATTTTTTATGTGAAGCATAAAACCAGTCTGAAGCAAATATCTCGAAGAACTGCTCTACGGATGAGCCTTTTAGAAGGAACATAATATCTTCCCACTGTTCTTTGTTTTTCGTTGCTCCCAAATATTCATGTGATAAGTTTGCACCGCCGCTTAATACCTTTTCATTGTCAAAGATATATATTTTCCTATGATTTCTAAGGTTAATATAGTTTCTAAAGGGCATCTCAAAGAGAGGCATGAAAAATTCAACTTCCGCTCCGGCTTTTCTCAACTCTTTTAGTCTGTGTTGAAGCAGATACAGAGAAATTGAGCCTAGAGAGTCGATGAGTATTTTTATCTCAACTCCCTCATTAGCTTTTTTTATGAGAGCTTTTAAAAACTCTTTTGTAACTATGTCATACTCGACAATATAGACACTTAAGTAGATGGATTT
>CAIUZU010000198.1 GCA_903903705.1 uncultured Helicobacteraceae bacterium | reverse complement strand
GTGCGTGATAAAGAGGTGAGCGGCAAAAAAGTCAAGCTTTATACATGTACGAATGCACACTGGAAAACAGAAGATGGAGAGGTATTTGAGCTAAGAGATGATGCTACATGCGAGTTTAGGATTTGGCAGAATGCTCTTGCCAAATATGGAAAATGGCTTACATATAAAGAGGTGCGGGAGCTTTTGGAAAACGAAACACTTGAAGTGGAGTTTTTGAGCAAAAAACATGGCAAAAAAGTCTACTACAATAAGTATATAATTTTGAGTCCAGAGTATGGAGTAAGTGTTTTATGGGAATAATGTGTAAAGAACATGCTTAAAAGTTAATAAAATCATAAAAAATAAATAAACTTAATAAATCTTTTACCTTAATTTATGTATAATCCTCGTCCGCTTTGCTGTTTTGACATTAAGCTAGAGTATTTTTACCTGTGTAGAGATATAGATAAAAGTATTGGCAAGCTAAAAGCTGTTTGCCTAAAAACAGCAAAGAGTAAAGTTTTGTTCTCACCGGCAGGTGAAGCTTTGATGGTTAGATAAAATCAAAATGTATTTCGGTTTTATAAGATATTATCACTTCTTTACCGCTAGGTGTAGCTTTAGTGACTGAATAAAGCTCGGGATATTCGGGTTTTATGAGATATTATAAACAGGGAGCTTTCTATGAAAGTACGTGCTTCAGTTAAGAAGATGTGTGATGACTGTAAAGTTATCAAAAGAAAAGGCATTGTAAGAGTAATCTGCAAAGTTAAAAAACATAAACAGAGACAAGGATAACCATGGCTCGTATATCAGGTGTTGATTTACCAAAGAAAAAAAGAATAGAATATGGTCTAACATATGTCTATGGAATCGGTCTTCATGCTTCTCGCAAAATATTAGATGCGACAGGTATAGACTATAACAAAAGAGTTTACGAACTAAGCGAAGATGATATTGCTGCAATCACTAAAGAGATTCGTGCAAGCCATGTAGTAGAGGGTGATCTTCGTAAAAAAGTTGCAATGGACATTAAAGCACTTATGGATTTAGGTTCATACAGAGGTCTTCGTCACCGTCGTGGTCTACCATGTCGTGGTCAAAAAACTAAGACAAATGCGCGTACTCGTAAGGGTAAACGCAAAACTGTCGGCGCAGCGTAAGGATTAGCACATGGCAAAAAGAAAAGCTGTTAGAAAAAAAATAGTAAAGAAAAATATTGCACGCGGTATAGTTCATATCTCTGCATCATTTAACAATACTATCGTAACTATTACAGATGAGATGGGCAATATGATTGCTTGGAGTTCTGCTGGTAGTCTTGGTTTTAAAGGTAGCAAAAAATCTACTCCGTTTGCAGCTCAAGCAGCTGTTGAAGATGCGGTAGAAAAAGCTCAAGTGCATGGTATTAAAGAACTTGGTATTAAAGTTCAAGGTCCAGGTTCAGGTCGTGAAACTGCAACAAAAGCAGTAGGTTCTATTGAAGGTATCCGTGTAACATTTATGAAAGATGTTACTCCACTGCCACACAATGGTTGCCGCGCGCCTAAGCGTCGTAGAGTTTAAGGAGATTACTAATGGCAAGATATAGAGGTCCAGTAGAAAAAATCGAAAGAAGATTTGGAGTTAGCCTTAACCTAAAAGGGGAGCGTCGTTTAGCAGGTAAATCTGCATTAGAAAAGCGTCCGTATGCTCCGGGTCAACATGGTCAGCGTCGTAAAAAAGTATCTGAATACGGTTTACAACTAAATGAAAAGCAAAAAGCAAAATTTATGTATGGTGTTTCTGAGAAGCAATTCCGTGCACTATTCGTTGAAGCTAAAAGAAGAGAAGGCAATACAGGTACAAACCTTATTACTTTAATTGAGCAAAGATTAGACAATGTTGTTTATCGTATGGGATTTGCAACAACTCGTCGTTTTGCACGTCAACTTGTAACTCATGGTCACCTTTTAGTAGATGGCGCAAAACTTGACATCCCTTCTTACCG
This sequence comes from uncultured Helicobacteraceae bacterium, assembly GCA_903903705.1. GTDB lineage: Bacteria > Campylobacterota > Campylobacteria > Campylobacterales > Sulfurimonadaceae > Sulfurimonas. The sequence continues at coordinate 11,411 of CAIUZU010000198.1, read as the reverse complement.
TGTAAGACCGGGGCAAAAAGTAGAGATACGTGAAAGCAGTAAAAACAATTCTCAAATTGTTCGTGCTCTTGAACTTACTAATCAAACTGGTTTAGCTCCATGGGTTGATATTGATGCTGATAAAAAATTCGGTATCTTTACTCGTTTACCTGAACGTGAAGAAGTTGTTATCCCTGTAGAAGAGCGTTTAATCGTTGAGCTTTACTCGAAATAATAGTTAAATTAAAGGCGTTAAATGAAAAAAATTAAAACTACTCCACTTGCTCCTCAAGAGTTTGAGGTAGAGCAGATTAGTGAAAATGAAGCTAATATTATGGCATACCCGTTTGAAACGGGTTATGCTATCTCTTTAGCTCATCCACTTCGCCGTTTTTTGTTAAGTAGCTCAGTCGGTTATGCACCGATAGCTATTAAAATTGAAGGTGCTAAGCATGAGTTTGACTCTGTGCGTGGTATGCTTGAAGACATTTCAGATTTTATATTAAATCTAAAAGAGATTCGTTTTAAATTACTTGGCAAAGCTACAGAAACAGAAATAAACTATAGCTTTACCGGTCCATGTACTATCAAGGGAAGTGATCTTACAAATAATGAAGTGGAAATAGTAACTCCGGAAGCTCATCTTGCAACATTAAATGAAGATTCTATATTAAGCTTTAGTATTAGAATCGCGCAGGGTATAGGCTATGTAGCGAGTGAAGATACTCATGACGAGTTAGAAGACGGATATATAGCACTTGATGCATATTTTACTCCTGTTCGCAGTGCAACTTATAAAATTGAGAATGTACTTGTAGAGGATAATCCTAACTTTGAAAGAGTAATTATAAATATTAGAACTGATGGACAAATTTCTCCATTAGATGCATTTAGAAATTCACTAGAAGTTATGTATGCTCAATTAGCGGTATTTAATAGTGAGATTAGTGTAAAAGCTCCGACTACAATTGAGAGAGTTGAAGAGAATCCAGATTTAAAAAAGCTGACTGCTCATATTGATAGCTTAGGTTTAAGTGCGAGAAGTTTTAATTGTCTTGATCGTTCAAATATAAAATTAATAGGTGAAATAGCATTGATGAGTATCAATGATCTTAAAAATGTTAAAAACCTAGGTAAAAAATCATATGATGAGATTATCGAGAAACTTCAAGAGTTCGGTTATGAAGTTGGCGGTCATCTTGCAGATGATGTTGTAAGTGCATTAAAAAAGAAAATAGAAGCTTTATAAGCTTGTAAAAAGAGGAATTAGATATGAGACATCGTCATGGATATCGTAAGCTAGGTCGTACAAGCTCGCATCGTGCAGCTTTACTAAAAAACCTTAGCATTTCGTTAATTGAACATGGTAAAATTGAAACTACTGTAGAAAAAGCAAAAGAGTTACGCTCTTATGTTGAAAAACTTATCACAATCGCTGGTAAGAATGATTCAAACGCTCATAAAGCAGTATTCGCGGCGCTTCAAAGTAAAGAAGCAACAAAGACTCTAGTGAATGAGATAGCACCTAAGTACGTTGATCGTCCTGGTGGATATACTAGAATTATTAGAACACGTATTCGCCGTGGTGACGCTACTACTATGGCATTTATTGAATTAGTATAAATTCAATAATAATAGCAAGAGATTCTCTTGCTATAACCTCCAGACTTTCCACATTCCAAAATACTTAAAGTGAGACATAATGAGTAATTTCGCATTTGGAACTTACAGAATCAGCGACTTAAACCCACAGCATATTGAAGCATTAAGAGAAGCAATAGCGTCAGGCATATGCATGATTGATACATCTTCCAACTACATGGACGGCGGTGCAGAGAGAGCAATAGCAGCTGCATTTAGAGGACTGGATCCATATAAAAAAGATGAAATTGAGATAGTAAGCAAGTACGGTTATCTGCAAGGTACAAATTTACTAAACTACAAAAACAAGCTCTTAAAAATAAAAAATGAACAAGATGTTGTGAAATATAGTCCAGAGTGCTATCACTCTATATCAAAAGAGTTTATGCACGAACAGTTAAGCGACTCTTTGAAAAGATTAGAGACTAAAAAGATAGATTGTTATTTAATTCACAATCCTGAATATTATATTTTAGATGCTATAAACAAAGGAATCTCAAAAGATGAGAGACTTGATGAGATGTACAGAAGATTGGAAGATGCATTTGTCGGACTTGAAGAAGAGGTTAAAAAAGGCAGAATCGGCTCTTACGGAGTCAGTTCAAACAGTTTTTCGCTTCCTGAATCAAGCGAAGAGTTTTTGCCATACGAAGATCTCCTCACGCTCGCGCAAAATGCGGCAAATATAGTCAAAAATGCTAAGCATAGTTTTACGACGGTTGAACTTCCTATAAATATTTTAGAGAGAGAAGGACTTAAATGTGCTTCATGGGCGAAGAAAAACGCTCTGAGGGTTTTAGCAAATAGACCGCTTAACGCGAAATATAACTCAAAAATGTTTCGCTTGTGCGATTATGACGAGAGCAGAGAGTACGATTACTATCTTAATGAACTTATGGAAACGTGTGACAATGAAACATTAAGACCCATGTATAATCTTTTTGAGCAGTTGGATATTAGAAAGCATAGGTTTGCATGGATTGGGGATTATGATCTCTTTTTATTATCTCAAATTTTGCCTCACATGAAAAAGACATTAGAAATTCTTGGGGAAGAAGATGTACAAGCTCTGCTAAATTATATAGATATTTATCTTCAAGAGTATAGAAAAATGGTAGCTAGCGAGTGTTCAAAAAAGACAAGAGAAGAGCTAAAAGAATTTTTTAAAGAGTGCAATAGCACTATGCAGGAGTGTGCAATAAGGTTTTTGATGCAAAGAGAAAGCATAGATTATATACTCATAGGCATGAGAAAGAGTGCATATATAGACCAAATTCTTTCTTTAGAAGAATAAGCAATAATTTTTATCACTTGTTAAGCCAATTTTTCATATCTTGTCGAGGCGATAAAAGATATAAATTTTAAAGGATGGATATGATTCCATTTACAGATGAAGAGCTAATAGCTCCTGTGAGAAGCGTTATAAATAAAGTTCGTCCATCTTTAGCATTAGATGGCGGTGATATAGATTTTTTAACTGTTAGAAATTCAAAAGTATACATACAGCTAAAAGGTGCATGTATCGGATGTGCAAGCAGTGGAACAACTCTGAAATACGGTGTAGAGAGACAACTTAAAATAGATATTCATCCGGAGATTACGGTTATTAATGTACCTGTGGGTATGGAAAACGATATAGATAAATTATAAATAAGTGCAGAACAAAAAATAGTATGGCAATAAGTAAATATAAAACATTATCACAGGCTAAGGATAGTTTTTCCAAGTCAGATTATAAAAATGCATTGGAAAAATTTGCAGCGGTATTACAGAATTTTCCCAACTCAAAAGAGGCCTATAACGGCGTTATTTTGGCGGAGATGGCGCTCAGCGGAGAGGGTGGAGCTGAAGCCCTTTTTGACTATTACGAGATATTAAAAGAGGAAGATAAAGAGCAGGCTGATATCATAATGAGCAATATTTTGCAAAATATGGATGGCTCGTTAGAAAAACTAAGAGAAGTATTTGCAGAACCTCTTCGCGACAGATTAGAGTATGAAGACGGAATTTTGTATAAAGATTTTAAATCAATCATTGACAGTGGCGAGAGTTTTAAAGAAACTTTTGAAAACATCATGTTCTCTACAAAAGTCATTATTACTCAAAGAGAAGATTTTATAGATTTTTTAGATAACCTTATAGAGCATGATTTTGCAGAGATGGCGCTCTCTTACTTGGAAAATGCACTGAGTGTCTATCCAAGCGATAAACTTCTTAGAAAACTACTCAAAAAATTAGCAAAAGGCACTAAAATTGAAAATTGAGCTAAGTGATGAAAAGTTTAAATATATAACAGAAAATTCACAAGAGTGTGATTCTGAAACTGCATTTGTGCTTACTCCTCAAAATGAAAAATTTCTTCAAAATGCAAAAGATAACGGTGCTCATTCGATCATCGACATAAAAGAGGTTGCAAAACTTTTCGGAATAGATAAGATAAAAATCGTAGGAATTACCGGAACAAACGGAAAGACTACTACCGCAAGTGCGATCTACTCATTTTTATTAGATCTTGGACATAAGAGTGCTATGCAGGGAACACGCGGCTTTTTTATGAATGATGAAATGATAGAGGGTAAAACACTTACGACTCCATCCGTTTTAAATACATATAGACACATTTATCAAGCAGTATGTGCAGGGTGCGAGTTCTTTATTATGGAAGTAAGCTCTCATGCAATCGCTCAAAAAAGAGTAGAGGGTTTAAACTTTGAGCTGAAAATACTTACAAATATCACTCAAGACCATTTGGATTATCATAAAACTATAGGCGAGTATATAGCCATAAAGAATAGTTTTTTTCAAGATGATGGCAAAAAACTGATTAACAAAGATGAGCCAAAAGCCTCTTTTACAATTAAAAATACTTTCACATACGGCATAGAAAATTCGGCAACATATAGACTAATCGCCTATTCTCTAAACAACGCAACAAGCGGAATTATCCAGTACTTCGGTGAAATGGTTCCTTTTACTGCTTCTCTTCACGGCTTTTTTAATCTTTACAATCTTATGGCAGCAATTGCGGCAACGCATCTTTTAAGCGGAAAAAAACTGGAAGAAGTTTGTGATGTTGTTGAAAATTTTGCAGGTGTGAGCGGACGGATGGAGCAGGTGAGTGAAACTCCAAATGTGATTGTCGATTTTGCCCATACGCCTGATGGGATACAGCAAGTTCTAAATGCACTTAAAGAGAAAGAACTTTTAGTCGTTTTTGGAGCAGGCGGAGATAGAGATAAAACGAAGAGACCTCTTATGGGAAGAGTAGCTGCAAGTTTGGCGAAAAAACTCTACATAACAAGTGACAATCCGAGAAACGAAGACCCCCAAGATATTGTAAATGAGATCTTGGTCGGAATTGAAGATAAAAGTATGGTAAATGTTGAGTTAAACAGAAGAAAAGCTATTGAGATGGCGCTCAGTGATCAGCAAGAGGATGAGGTTGTCGTTATTCTGGGAAAAGGGGATGAAGCTTACCAAATCATTTATGATAAAGAGTTCCCTTTCGATGATAGAGAAGTTGTAAGAGAGCTTATAAAAAATAGAAGTGAAAAAACTTCTTGATATGCATTATTTTTTATGATGTTATTTTTTGATATAATTCCAAAAATTTTAAAAAGGGTACTATAATTATGGGAATTCCTCAACCGGCATTTTATATATTCAAATGTGAACAATCGGCTCCTCCGGGTATGCCAAAACCATCATGTGTTACACCGCAGACGCAAGATCTATTTCAGCATTTGGCACAAAAACTGATGAAAGAGGGCGTAATGGGCACGATTCAACCAATTCGCACGTCATGTTTAAATCGTTGCACTGCAGGACCTGTTATGCTTGTTGAGCCGGGACATTTTATGTATGCCGCTCTTACAAAAGAGAAGATTGACAGAATTATAGAAGAGCATTTAATCGGCGGAAAAGTTGTAGAAGAGTATCTAATAAGCGCTGACATGTGGGATGAACCAATCTCTCCATGTGAGATGAAAAAACAGATGGGAATGTAAAAAAATGATGATAGAAATGTTGTACAGCAAAATTCATCGTGCTACGGTAACGGATGCCAACTTAAATTATGTAGGCTCTATCACAATAGATGAAGAGCTTATGGACGCTTCAAAGATGAGAGTTGGACAAAAAGTAGAAATTTTAAATATTAACAACGGCGAGAGATTTTCAACTTATGTTATTTTGGGTGAACGCGGCAAGAGAGATATCTGCCTAAACGGTGCAGCTGCAAGAAAAGTTCACAAAGGCGATAAAATCATTATAGTCGCATACGCTACATATGATGAATCTGAGTTGTCAAACTATAAGCCGAAGGTTGTTTTAGTAGATGAAAACAACGATATCGAAGAAATTTTAGAAGAGATTTAACAATGTTTGGAAATTTAGGCGACATGGGCAAAATGCTTGAGGGAATGCAGGAAAATGCTAAAAAACTTCAAGCAGAACTAGAGTCTAAAATTTTTAAAGTAAAAAGCGGCGGCGGCATGGTCGAAGTTGAAATGAACGGCAAAGGGGAAGTCATAGATATAAACATTGACGACTCTCTTTTGGGTGATAAAGAGTCACTTCAGATCTTGCTTATCGGCGCAATCAATGATGCAAATAAAATGGTAGAGCAAAATAGACAAAATAGTGCATTTGGGATGCTAGGCGGTATAAATCCGTTTGGGAGCAAGTAAGGTGCTTAGGCTACTTTTAGCACTAAACTTTCTTTTTTTAAACCTCTTTGCCTGCGATGGCGATTTTGAATCTTGCAGATCAAAAGTCGTTGACTCTGAGTCAATTGTAAATCAAACACTTCAGATTCCCGTGCAAAATAATCAAAGAATTATTTTCTCTAAAACCGCTCCAAATATGAAAATTATTAAACATGATCCATACCTCTCCCTCTATCTCGTTGAAGATACGAAAAAATTTAAATACCCTTTTAGAATCAATATGAATTATGCCATGGGAACGTTAGGTGTCGATAATAATAGAGTTGTTGAGGGAAAGATTTTAAAAAAACAGATAGGTTTAGAGAGTTTTGCAACATTTAGCGAGAATCTCTCAACCCCAAGTTTACTGTTAAACAGCTGCTGTGCCCTTGAGGGAATCGTAACAGAGCGAGGAATTATCGAAAAAGAGTATATAGATAGATTTTTAAAAGCAAAAATTATCTCTTATGCAGATTTTGGGATAAGAGTTAAAGCAGTTGGCTCCCTTGCCGTTGTTGGTAGCATTAACCCTTTTATGGAAAATAATCCGTTTATGAAAGATGATATTATTTTAGAACTTGACGGAAAGAAAGTAAAAAATGCTTCAAAACTTGCACGTGATATCCTCTTTAGCCAAATAGGCTCTATGCATAATGTAAAGATAAAAAGGGGTGAAAAGACACTCTTTGTGGCTGTAAAAAGTCAAAAAAGAGTGGGCGGCGGTTTTATGGGCGATAGTTTCTTGGAGTATTTCGGCATCTCGTTTGATAAAAATATGGTGATAATAAAAATTGAAAAAAGTGCCGAGCCTTACGGTCTTAAAGTGGGCGATAAACTTATTCAAATCGGCACAAAGAGTGTTAAAAACGATGAAGATATAGCTAACGCTCTAGAGGGTGGCAAAAAATCGATAAATCTTCTTTTTGAAAGAGATCACTTTCAGTTTTTTGTGAAACTTAATTAGATAGAATTCCGAATGCAAAATTTTGAGAATTTTTTATTAAACCACTTACCGGAATCACAAAGCTTTCATCCAATTTATGAAACTGCACTTCAAAAGATGCTAATTGCAGGCGGAAAAAGATTTCGTCCGGCACTTTTGCTCGGTGTAGTAAATGCATATAATCCTCTGATGAGGGATGGAGCATATTATGTGGCATATGCTATCGAGTTGCTTCATACCTATTCACTTATTCATGATGATTTACCTGCCATGGACAATTCGCCTCTTCGCCGAGGAGAGCCGACGCTGCATGTGGTATTTGATGAGGTAACTGCGATTTTAGTCGGAGACGCACTTAATACATACTCTTTTGAAGTTTTGAGCAATGTGCCTTTTAGCGACTACACAAGAGTCGCTTTAATCAGAGAGTTAGCAAGCAATGGCGGGCTAAATGGAATGGTTTTGGGACAGGCGATAGACTGCTACTTTGAAAACAAACCGCTCTCCATAGAAGATGTACGAGTTTTACATATAAATAAAACTGCAAAACTTATTGCAGCATCGCTTAAAATGGGGGCTATCATTGTAGATCGTGAAGATTTGGGTGATAGGCTTTATGATTTTGGTATAAAACTTGGACTTTTATTTCAAATCCAAGATGATATTTTAGATGTTACACAAAGTAGCGAGACGGCAGGAAAACTTACAAATAATGATGAAGCGAAAAATAGTTTTGTAACGCTTCTTGGACTAGATGAGGCATTAAAAGAGGCGGATGCTTTGGCAGAGACACTTACAAAAGAGTTGGAAAGTTTTGATAAAAATTTAAGAGATGGCTTGTCTTTACTGCTCATTGAGTATATAAACAGACATAAAATTAGTTAAAGTGAAGCAGACATCTTCATTGTATAAAATAAAAACAAGGAATTAATATGAGTAATCAAATACGCCAAAAAATGGCAGACACTATAAGATTTTTAGCAGCCGATATGGTTCAAGCGGCAAATTCTGGTCATCCGGGCGCACCGATGGGACTCTCTGACATTGCTGTAATTTTAAGTGAACAGCTAAATCACAATCCAAAAAATCCATCATGGTTAAACCGTGACAGATTGGTTTTTTCAGGCGGACATGCTACGGGACTTATCTACTCTCTTTACTATCTTTGGGGATACGGTTTGACTATTGATGACTTGAAAAACTTTCGTCAACTAGACTCAAAAACTCCGGGGCATCCTGAATTTGGGCATACTGCAGGTATTGAGATAACTACGGGACCTTTGGGTCAGGGTGTCGCAAATGCAGTCGGTTTTGCGATGGCTTCAAAATTTGTAGGCGCACAGGTGAATTCTGAAACAGCAGAGCTTATCAACCATAATGTTTACTGCTTATGCGGCGACGGGGATTTAGAGGAAGGGGTCAGTTATGAGGCTTGTTCAATAGCAGGACACAATAAACTTGATAATTTAATCCTTATTTATGATTCTAATCGCATTACTATTGAGGGCTCAACAAGTTTAAGTATAAGTGAAAATATTCGCCTTCGTTTTGAGTCGCAAGGCTGGGATGTTTTAGAGTGTGACGGTCATGATTTCAATGAGATTGAGGATTCTATTAGAACTGCAAAAGGCAACTCAAAACCGACCATTATCATAGCAAATACAACTATCGCAAAGGGTGCAGGCAAACTTGAAGGCTCTCACCACTCACATGGCGCTCCTCTTGGAGACGAAATAATTGCTGAGGCAAAGAGTGCTTGCGGATTTGATGCGACAAAATGTTTTCATGTAGATGAGGATGTGCTTGCTCATTTCAGATGTGCCGTTGAAAGGGGAGATCTAGCAGAACGTGAGTGGATCCATAGTCTTAAAACTCTTCCTTTAGTGGAGCAAAATGAAGCATTGGCAGCTTTGCAAAATCCTGATTTTACAAGAATTCAGTGGCCCTCTTTTGACAAAGCCGATGCAACAAGAAATACAAACGGAAAAATCTTAAACGCAATTGCAAGAGCAGTTCCGAGCTTTTTAGGTGGTTCAGCAGATCTTAGCCCATCGAACAAAACAGAACTTGTAGATATGGGCGTTTATCCAAAAGGCAGAAATATCTACTTTGGAATCCGTGAACATGCTATGGCTTCAATCGTAAATGCGATGGCACTTTACGGGCCGCTTATGCCTTTTTCGGCTACGTTCTTTGTATTTTCTGACTACCTAAAGCCGGCGGCTAGAATTGCAGCACTTGCAGGAATCCAGCAGTTCTTTATCTGGACGCATGACAGTATCGGAGTAGGCGAAGATGGACCGACACATCAGCCCATAGAGCACTTAAGCCAGTTTCGTGCACTTCCTAACTTCTATGTATGGCGTCCGGCTGATGGAGCGGAAAATATTGAAGCATGGAAAGTGGCACTTAGCATGAAAAAGTCTCCCTCGGCATTCGTCTGTTCAAGACAAAACCTCTCTATCCTTCCGACTCCAATCAAAGGAAGTGCGGCACAAGGCGGATATTTGGTAGCAAGTGATGAGAATGCAACATTGACTTTAATGGCATCGGGTTCTGAAGTGGAACTCTGCCTTAAAGTAAAAGAGGCACTAAACGCAAAAGGCGTACATGTAAATGTAGTTTCAGTTCCATGTTATGACCTTTTCATAGAGCAAGATAAATCTTATATAGACTCAATCATTAAACAAGATACTAAAAAAGTTGCCATAGAAGCAGCAAGAGGGTTAGAGTGGTATAAACTTGCCGATGAAGTTATCGGTATGGATACATTCGGTGCTTCAGCTCCTGCGGATAAACTATTTGCTAAATTTGGTTTTTCGGTTGAGGGTGTTTTAGAAAAAATTAAATAGTTTTACGCATAGGCGCAAAGTGCCTATGCTGTGAATTAATTACTCTTTTTTCAAACTTACTTCTTCTAGCAGACTTAAAAATCCATCCACTTCACGGCTTCCTCTGTCTTCGTAGATAATCGTACCGTCACTCTTTAAAAAGTAGTGTCTGGGCACGCCTTGAGTTGTGAACTTACTAGGTATTTTGTGTCTGTCTCTTGACATGTAGAGTAAAACATACTCTTGATTTAGCCTCTTAATCACATGTTTTTTTGATAGTGTCATATCTTTAAATCTCTCGCACCATCGGCACACGTCTGCACCGATGAAAAGATAGACCATTTTTTTCTCTTTTTGGGCTTGTTTGAGTGCCGCATCATAATCATTAAGCCAATTCAGCTCTGCACTAAAAAGAGCAGAGCTAAAGAGCAAAGATGCAACAATAAAGAGTTTTATTTTATGCATATGTATCCAAACTGCCATCTATCACAGGTTCTGGAGTAGTCTGTGATGGTGTGTCGGCTTGCGTTTGTGCCGCTTTTGGCACGGGGATATCACTTAACTGCTTACCTGAGGGCTGCTGTATGATTTGTGGCTCCTCACCTTTTGTTTCTTGTGCCGAACTTACATCGGGTTTGCCGACTTGAACTTGATTTGAATAAGGTGATTGAAAAATATAGCGAGTTACTTCCATAACTTCCTCCTTCTTCTTTTTACACTATAATAACATAAAAATAAAAAGCAAAAAATAAAAAATTTTAGTTGGAGAATTTTATGGTGGCGAAGATTTATTTTGGCTCACAAGAAGCGGCAAAAACAGAGTATCAAGAGAGAGTAAGTCCATATAGCGGCGAAGTAGTTTCAAGATCTCCTATCTGCGATGCGGAGGATGCAAAAAAGGCTTTAAACATAGCAAAAGAAGCAGCAAAAGAGGCAAAAAAAATAACACTTTCCCAGAGATGCAACTGGCTTTTGGATGTTGCTCAAAGGTTAAGAGAGTCTAAAGAAGAGATGGCAAAAACCATAACAGACGAAGTGGGTAAGCCTATAACTTTTTCACGTATTGAAGTTGATAGATGTATTGAGACTCTTACACTCTCAGCCGAGACGATGAGAACGATGCACGGTGAGACTATAAATACCGATGCGATGAACAGCGGAAAAAAGACTATCTCCTATTTTGTAAGAGAGCCTTCAGGTGTTGTCGTAGCGATAACTCCGTTTAATTTTCCGCTAAACCTAGTCGCACATAAACTGGCTCCTGCTTTGGTTGCCGGAAATGCAGTTGTGCTTAAACCGACTCCTGAAGCC
>CAIUZU010000197.1 GCA_903903705.1 uncultured Helicobacteraceae bacterium | reverse complement strand
TACTGCTAAGGTTATCTGTGTAACCATCATTTCAAATGCTTCTGGGTCTTGTTCTGGTCTCATATCTCTTATTTTTGTGTTGCTACAAATATTGGTAATAAGCATAAAAATCCTACTACTGGATTTGCCATTGCTATTATAAACAATCCGGCGAATGCTAATCCTAAGCATCCAATTGAAACTACATCTTTCATATCTCTTATTTTTTATTTATAATATAAAGATAAGCAAAATAATAATGCGAACCTAATCTTTTTTAAGAAATGTTTCAGAAATGTTTAAACTTTTTTCAGCGAAGATTTATCGAGCTGATCCGAAGGACTTATTTCATTACCAGTTCAATTTTTTTACATGGACTCAATTATTTGTTTGAGGAACATGACCAACATAAACTGACTGATAAAAAACGCGTCATGTTACATCGCATTGCAAGTATCTAATGGCATTACCCTATAGGAACGATGCGACTCAATATCTCGCTGTTGTTTCAGGGCGATTATCTGTTTTGATGATTCAGCGATGTTCTCAGGACCGCAGTAACATAAAGAAAGGGCGCCATTGCTGACACCCTTTATATCGTGTCGGCACCTGTGCTGCTGAGAACTCCACCCGGCGCCAACTTTATTTATCTTATGTGGCAGAATGGTTCTCAGGCATTCTTTATTATTATATAAATAAATATCATGATATCCAAAAAAATTACAAGTATTGTTCCAACAATTTGATACCCGGCATAGCTTTCAAAGCCGTCTCAGCCAATCTAACCAATTGACGTGCTCGCTCTCCGGTAACATTTAACTCCTCAGCTATTTGCTCCATTGGCTTAGCATACTCGTATCCGATCCCATAATTCATACACAATGCAATGCGTTGCTTCTCCGGCAATTGATTCAATACTCTTTGCAAGTCATATGCAAAGTCTGCCTTATCTCTGCTGGATTTGACAGCCTCAGCTTCCAAGAAGCGATCCGCATAGGTTTCTTTGTTCTCATCATCACCTACTGGAGTGTGAATGCTTTTGGTTGAATATTCCTCAGTAGCCGTACGGTGTGAAGGGATCCTAACTGTTCTGGATAAGTCATTCAAAGCCTTTTGCAATTCGGCTCTAACATACCATACTGCAAAGGTAATGAATTTAAAGTCTTTTGAGGTATCAAAGCGTTCAACGGCTTCAAACAATCCTACATTGGCAAATGCAATCAAATCCTCCAACTCTAAGCCCATTCCCTGATATGCTCTTGCTACTTGAATAGTGAAACGCAAATTGGCTTTGATGATTGTGTCACGCGCCTTTAAGTCTCCAGCCTGTGCTGCTGTTAATAACTCTTTCTCTTGTGCCTTGCTTAATGTGATTGGTTTCTTTGTCTCTTTGACATACTGACGGATACTTGCTGTCTCTGTGATAATTGCTCCATTACTTACATTGATTCTTTTTGCCATTTTCTCTCTTTTTTTTGGTTTATAACTCTTTTTATTAATACTTAAAGATAAGGAATATAATGATAGGATCCTAATCTTTTTGAAACTTTTTTTGCTTTTTCTGAAACTTTTTTTTCGGAATGGGCTCCGTATTAGTAGTGTCTAGAATCTCTAATACGGATCTTATGAATCGCCACTCCTCCGATTTTGTAGTCAGGACAAGATTCGAACTTGTATGATTTAGTTTCTCTATCTGTAATGTGCTTAGATAACACAAAACATCTTAGCGTCTACCATTCCGCCACCTGACTATATTTGAACTACCTGTAGGACTCGAACCTACAACCCTCGGGCCGAAGTAGACCCGTGTGCAAACCAATTTACACCATAAGTAGCTAATCAAGAAGACAGACAGAAATTAGTGACGTCAAATCTCTTTAAGCTATATGACCTATCTTCTTGTTAGGTTCGGTTAATTACTCCGAACTTTGTGAAGTGCAAGGATTCGAACCTTGTGTCTGTACCTGTACGACTTTAACCAAACCACTTCTGGACCTGCAGATCCGTTATAAATGTTGCTTCAATCCTGATAAAAGCTTTGACCTTGGTTCGGCCAAATGGGATTCGAACCCATATTCTACATTTACCTTAATAAACTATTGCGGACTCTTTTCGAACTTTGCAGGCTCGTATCATTCCTTCTTTTTGATAGTTTACTTTTCAAACTTGGTTTTAGTTGCTTTCCTTGCGCAAGGTTCATGACTAATTTCCAGTATCACCACGAGGAGGTGTTTGATTGATACCGCATCCCTTCGTTGGTACTTCGTCGTTATCGGCCGATTCGATGTTTTCCCCGTTCTTGTTTTATTTAAGTGTATTTTCCTAATGGGACCTAAAACCAACACTGCAACTTTGTCTTTCCATGTTTCGGGGTTGACACCTTCTGTAGTCAGGACAGGATTCGAACCTGTATAGTGGAGACTATTATTCGATCTTATACACTCCACCTTATCTTCCTTCGACAGCGTCTACCATTCCGCCACCTGACTGCGTATCCCGCCTATCTAATAAAGCGGGGATTTGCTTTTGCCTTAGCTTCTTGCTCGGCTCTATATATTGCATTTCTTTCTGCTTGTGCCATTGCTGCTTTAACAATTGCATTAACTTCTTGCGGCTTGCGTGCATCAATTGCAAATCTACTAACTACCGCGTCTTGCTGAAACTTTCCTGAATTCTTTTTTCCAATTGCCATTTTCTCTCTTTTTTAAATTTTATGCTTTAGGGCCTTTCCCTTTTTGCTTATATAAAGATAAGCATTTTATCTTTCGAATCCTAATCTTTTGGTAACTTTTTTTAAATTATTTTTGCGGGATGTCTTCCGTATCATATAACTCATAATCACCTTCTTCGACGATGTCTGTAAAGGACTCTTGGAATCCTTGTCCCGCTTTAACCATTTCTAATGCTTCTTCTTCCGTCTCAGCTTCGACTTCATAACATTGGATCAACGTTGCCGGGATCCTTTCTTCAAATTTAAACTTCTTCATATCTCTCTTTTTACATTTGGATTAAATCAATTGCCATTTCTCCCGTGCCTTTACCATTGCGGGTAATTTCATAATTCGGATCCATACCGGAAATCATAATGTGAGCGATAAGGTCTCCGATCGTCGGAAACTCTGCTTGGTAATAATTACAATCTAAACTATACATATCTCTTATTTTTTTATATACTTAAAGATAAGCAAAAAATCAATGCGAACCTAATCTTTTTGAAACTTTTTTTACGAAAAGTTATTCACGTATTATTCGGCCATTGTCATCAATTTCACAATGATAATCTAACGTGTTGCCAGCATCAGCCCATTCGATGATTGCATCTAAAACCTCAATGATTGCAATCAACATGCTTTCTGTGGTTCTGGGACTAGAAATCAAAGGATGACATCCCCATGTTGGCTCGTTGTTATCTATTGCAATTGCAACACGTACTTGCGGAGGAATACAGGCTTCAACCATTCCATCGACTACATCTGAATCAATTTGGAATACTTGGTATGGCCCATCTAATAAATTTTCATAACAATCGCCGGCATATGATCTCATTGCAGCCGTATCGCCGTCGATAAATCGAATTTGTTTTTTTGTCATATCTCTTATTTTTTTATATACTTAAAGATAAGCAATTTAATGATAGGATCCTAATCTTTTTCAAGAAAAGTTTCAGAAAAGTTTGCTGGCTAACTTAAGCCAACAAACCCTTGTTTTAAATCTAACTCTAACTCTTCTGCTATATCCTTTAAACGATAATAAGGAGCCTCTTCTATTTCTTGCTCAACTCGACTAGCAACATCTGCTACATCAAAACCAGGACCAAAACTGTAACACAATACAGCCTTTTGAATTTTGAGCATCTCCGGTGTTGCTTCATCCAACCAATCCATATCAGACATATGCAAGCTACTAGCACCGGTCCACATTTCAAACACTTTTACTTTAACTGCTTCTGAAACCATATCATTATGGTCATACATTTCCTTGCTCCAAGGCTTAACAATCTCAATTCCAAATTCTACTTTTTTCTCTTTTTTCATATCTCTTATTTTTATAATACTTAAAGATAATAATAATATTGTTCGGATCCTAATTTTTTAGAAACTTTTTTTCAGAAATGTTTACTCTATATACTGGCTGCTGGCAAATGTTGAATAACTTCCCCAACTTGAATAACTTCCTTTTACTGCATTTGCCTTTGCTTCTAATTCGCAGCGGCTTAATGCTAATAACTCTGATGTTGCTGCTAAACGCTTAGCGTGTGCTATAATTGGCACTAAAGATTCAACTCCTGATAAACCTTTTGCTTGGCGCGCCTGGATTTCAGCTAAGTATAAATCCTCAAAAATACACATTGCTGCTAAACCTTTTTTGCTGAAATTTCTTTTTCCTAATGACTGTGACATATATCTCTTTTTTTAGTTGCGGCAACATTGCCTTTTTATTAATACTTAAAGATAAGCATTTTTATAATAGGATCCTAATCTTTCTGCAACTTTTTTATCGATTATTATAATAATCTTCGCGAGCCGTTTGCGCATTTAATATAGCGGATAATTGTTCCGGAGTTGCCGTTCCCGTTTTTTTCAATTCCGTATGCGACGTCTGAGGAACACTACTAAGCCAAAATTGCTCCGGATTATAAGTTCCTTTTTCTACGGAAAACATACTAATCCAAATTTCTAAAGTGCTTAGCGTTTCATAAGGATATTTTTTACGAATACAGTCTGTTTTTATAACTACGTTACGTTCTCCATTTCGTTCCACAATGTCGCCTACTTTAAACGAATGCGTTACGGGAGGAATTTTTTTCCAAATTTCTTTGCCGAAGCGATTAAAGTCACTTAACATTTTCCCGTCAATAATTAATCCTTTTTCTCTTTGCATATCTCTTATTTTTTAATTATACATAAATTTAATAATAATTTTGTTCGGATCCTAATATTATAGGAACTTTTTTAGTCCAAAAATAAAAAACATTCTAAATAGTCATCCTCTTCTATTAATAACTTAACTAGCGTTTCTGTATTTAACTTAACGTCCGATTCAGTAACAATATTGCCGTTATAATTCGTTTCTAACTGAAACTTAACTACTTGGTTATCAACCTCTACAGTACCCCAAACAGCAATTTGCGAGTCTTCGTTAAATGTTAAGCTTCTTTCAATTTTTACATTTTTCATATCTCTTATTATTTATTTATTACATAAAGATAAGCAAAATATTAATAAAGTCCTAATCTTTTTCAAGAAAAGTTTGCTAAAAATATAAAAAAGTTTTACTTGCTAAAGATCCCATTGGCCCAGGATATAAGAGAGAAACCCGGGCCGGGAAGTGAAGCCTGGAAATAAGAGAGAGAAACCAGGCTCGCGAAATGTGATGTGGGATCGAGGTGTTCGGAGCGCAATTGCATCCTGTGGTTACGATCCCACGTTGGCATACCGTCTTCAAACTCTAGCATAGAGTCATCTTCGGGCATGCATATTAATATCTAATCTATTCTAAAAATATCATCTAAGAGCTGAGCAATCAATAAAGTGATCGCTACTAATAAGCATAATGTCATTGCTAACTCCTTATTTACATCTATATAATAATAAATATATCGCCAGAATCCAACCGTTAACGGCAGAAATGTTTACTCGCTATAGCTAGTGATTCCGTCCAAAACCGCGTTACAGCACCTAAAACCTGGCCTGCATCTAAAAATCAATCTAAAAATAACATGGCATATGAACTAAAAATCGTCTAGAAATAGCCGGTATGCATCTAAAAATAGACGGGAGGATCCCCATATATCTAAAAATCGTCTAAAAATAACGAGTCGCTATAGCTAGTGATTTCATCTAAAACCACATATACGCGTCTAAAACCTGGATACGATGCGAGTCGTTATAGCTAGCAAATCAACTAAAACCTGGCGCGGCATCTAAAAATAGCTAGACATCTGCTAGGCATCTAAAAATAACTTCCTGGGAATTGGACTAAAAATAGCCGGATTTTCGTCTAAAAATAGGATTCATGTAATGCTAGGCATAGACAACGTATACAGGCTTCTAGGTTGGTATAAGGGCTTGAATCCAGCATCGAAGAGATCTAGAGACTACGATATATAAAAGTACATAGGACCGGGAGGAAGATGCCTTATCAAGCCAAGCCGCCTTTACTAGACACTTGATTCATCAACACCGCGCCTGAGGAGTCTATTACTTGTAGCACACTCTACTTGCTTGATGCAGACACTGGGATTTGTTACTAGACTCTGGGTACCAATCAGCATGACATATTAACATCTCGTATTACTTGATGCTTTTATTGCATCATACATACATGCATTGCTTGTATTACTCTATGCGTTCGTATGTATCCTCTTCTTTGTCTAGGTTGTTGTCTGCAGTATCCGTAAACATTGCATTGCTACGGATCCTACTTAGTTTGGGAGTTAATCTTTTAGGTCTCTAATCATGACGCGTATTACGGGAGATAATACTGCTACTAATAATGCCATGAAAACCACTGCGCCTCGATCTGCTGACTTCCATGATGCTATATCCCAATTCCATGAGACAAATGCAATGAATATGTATGTCAATATGGCTGCAGCCGTTGTTATGATTAATGTGTGTTTCATCGTGTTATGTATTAAAGATTTTATTTGGCTATGCCGTCACCGTCGACGTATAATAATTTTACAACCTCATCACCATGTATAATGGATAAGGTTGGATATTCATCATCAGGTACTGGATGAGTGGGTTTAATTTCAATGCGATATTCCCAACATAATGCATCCAACTTGTCAAGGAATTCATTCATTTCATGTGTCATGTTATTTTTCATAGTTTTTAACGATTGCTTGAGCATATACAAAAGATCCATAACTATCAAGTGATAATGAAATGCCACCTTGACAAACCCAACCTTGGTTAAGAAAATAATTTACATCTTTATTGAGTTCTGATAAAGTATTTCTAACGATAACTCGGTATTCTGTTCGGCTCATCTCTTTTTCTTTAATATAAGAAAATTAATTGTTATATCCAATCTGCATCATATGCGTTCAATGGTTTTATTTTCAATGTATAGTTCTTTGCATACTCTTCCATTGCCTGTTTCATTATTTTATCTTGCAGGTCCATTATGTCTGAGTCTAAGTCCGGGTCAATTGAATAAGATTGTGACAATGTTCTAGGCGTCGCCATCATGTTATTGAATTTGCTTATTTGTCCTGCAGAGTGTCCTGAGTCAGGTATCATTGCTTTGTTGTAATGCTTTATGTAGCGATGCAAGAAAGGAAATTCAATTTCCCATCCATCTAATATGTTGTATCCTACGCCACAACATGTTTCTTCAATTGGAGGAATAGGCCCATCGGAACCTCTGATCCAAACGCGAATCACTGCAACTTTGTCTGGCTGTTTAACACTTTGTATGAACGTGTACCAACACACAGATTCCTCTGAATACATTAATGCCATACCTTCATAACATGTTGCAG
>CAIUZU010000196.1 GCA_903903705.1 uncultured Helicobacteraceae bacterium | reverse complement strand
CTCTCTATCATACATACTATTAAAATAAGCATAAAGCTGAGATAAAATTTTTTCTCCAGCTAAAATTATTTGTAAGATTAAAGTTAAAAATAGATGTATAGGCAGATAAGATTATTTGTTTTTGTAACATAAGATTATACAGCCTTTCATTTATTTTGTTGTTTCTAGTGTGAAAGTTTACATCCGTAGTGTTGCAAGTTTGTTGCAATTTTAGTATATTGTACTACATTGACATAGACGCACATCGTGTGTTATAATGGACTATATTAATCAAAGGGCTCTTATGGCAACTACTATGAATAAAGTTAGAACGAATGTATATCTTGACTTAGATATAAAAAGCAAAGCACAAGAGATTTTAAGTCAGTATGGCATAGGGTTGAGTGATGCTTTTAATATATTTTTAGCTCAAACAGTGTTAGAAAGAGGTATTCCTTTTCAAATAAAAATACCAAATAAAAAAACGAAAGAGACTATTTTAGAAGCAAGGAATGGAGTCAATATGTCAAAAATTTCTTTAGACGATTTAAAAAAGGAGATAGATACTTAGCATTGCTATTCATAAAACTTTTGTCAAAGAATTAAAAAAAGCACAATTAAATCCTACTAATACTGCTAAACTTTTTATGTTTATATCGCTTCTTGTCAATGAAAAAGAACTGCCGTATGAAGCAAGAGACCACTCATTGTCCGGAGAATGGATGGATACTAGATAATTTCATATAAGCGGCGACTTGTTAGTGATATATAGAATTAATTTTGATACTTTAGAGATGCTTAGAATCGGAACCCATTCTCAATTGTCTCTTTGTTTATAGGCACAATAGAAGATTTTTTCATAAAAATAGAACTTCTTTTTTAATATTAAATTTTCATAGAATCAATTTTTTAAATAAAGAGGGTAAGCTGCAGTGACAAGGTGGTATCACTGCAGGAAATAATGCCCCTTATGGGGCATTATTAAATCCGTAATAGCCAAATCATACGAATTATTTTTATGTATTTCCAAAGCCTCAATCCCGTTTGAAGCCACTTTATGATATTAAAATTTATATACAACAAACGTCGCTCATTTGTCGCAGATAAAATACTTAAATAACATTTAGCTTAATTAAGTTCTTAAGGTATAACGATTTTTATATAAACGGTATACCATCTTAAATCTTCAAACACAATTATATAGTTCAAGTGTTGCATGTTTGTTGCAAATAAGATTTAAGTAATTTTTATCTATTTAAGTTCTAAATTGCGATAGCTTTTCACTTAAAGTCAATGCATTATGTTCCAGTCTTTTAATTTCAGAAGAAATAATGTTGCTACAGCTTACATTGTTTGTCGTTTCCTCATTTATTTGACAAATTTTATTTATTATATAATTAGTACTTTCACCTGTCTTATGGAGTGTATTTAACGATGTATTCATTGCTACGGTAGTCTCACCCATTGTTTTAACGGTTAATTCTATTTGATCTTTGGCATTTGAAGATACTTGCATTAAATTTTGTATATTCTCGGCATTGCTATTCATTTTATAACTAACATCATTTATAGACTGGACGATAACACTGACTGTAGCGTTGATTTGACTAAGACTATGTTGTGTTCTTTCTGCTAATTTTCTCACTTCATCTGCAACAACTGCAAATCCTCTTCCATGTTCACCTGCCCGTGCCGCCTCGATTGCCGCATTAAGTGCCAGTAAATTTGTTTGGTCTGCTATATCACTAATAACACTCAATACATCTTTGATCAGATACGCTTCTTTACTTAAGTGAGACAGATCTTCAACCAAAGCCATTTCAACTTCAGCACTTTTGTGGATTTCTTCAATCATATTTATAATATTTTTTGTTGCAGTATTTAAAACGCTCTCAACTTTTGATACGGAGTCTCTAAGGGCATCCGCATTGTTAGTTGTTTCTTTAATTGTTTGCATAGTCGCTTCACCG
>CAIUZU010000195.1 GCA_903903705.1 uncultured Helicobacteraceae bacterium | reverse complement strand
TTTGCTCATTTTTTATATCCGATAATTGCGTAATCTTGTTCTTTGGTGAAAGCAAACAGTATATCGTTCACGTCGCTAAAACTTCCGTCTTTGATGTACTTAACCTCTTTTGAAAGATTTAATCTTAATATGTCGGTATCTATAAAACCGTTTTGCTGCAGTAAAAACTCTCCTGTAATGGGAGGGATCGGATTTAGGTGTGTTGGATCCGTATAAAAATTACAAGCTCCTACTACAATATTTTCGGGATTTGGAGTTTCAAAAATCACCATACCGCCTTTTTGTAAAACTCTGTAACTCTCCTCAAAAAACTTCATTAAAATTTCAAAAGGAAGATGTTCTATGATGTGAAAACCTGTAATAAAAGAGAGCGACTCGTCTTTTTGATTTGACAGGTATTCTATGACATCTGCTTCTTCAACATCAAGCCCAAACTCTTTTGACTTTGTAACCATCATACGGTTTAGATCTACGCCTTTTGAACCTATGTAACCGCTTTCTTGCAGAAGTTCCAACCATTCACCCCTGCCGCAGCCTACGTCTAAAGATCTTATATCCTCTTTTTTAAACGGCAATTTTTCTATATACGGCAAATAGGCTTTTACTCTATTTTTTATCTCATCCCTGCTGCCGCGAAACTTATCTTCAAACTCTATATAGAAGTTGTCAAATTTATATTTTTCTTCTTCGGTAATAAGTTTTAACTCTTCTTGATTGAGCACTTCATGCGGCAACCTTTTTTTCGCTTCATTAATGAGATTTTGCATAGTTTGCTCTGTTAATCGCATGTACTCTTTTGCATAATTCACTGTTTGCATATAAAGTTCGAAGTCTTTAAGATTTGCTTTCATTTGAAGCTCTGATTCCAAATGTTTCACAAGATCTGATACTATCTCGTTTGATGATTTTAGCTCTGATTCCAAATGTTTGGCGAGATCTGAGACTGTCTCGTTTGATGATTTTAGCTCTGATTCTAAATGTTTGGCAAGATTTGAAACTGTCTCGTTTGATGATTTTGTTTGGAGTTCCAACTCCAAATGTTTGGCAAGATTTGAAACGGTTTCATTTGATGATTTTGTCTGCAGCTGAGTATAAAAAAGATTTTCATGGCTGTTTATCCGAGCTATGAGTTTTGGAAGTGTAGCTATTGTAAAAAGCGCCTTTGCCATATATCCAAACAACGGTATCTTATATAACAGTGATGCGATATATCTTTTTTTAATTCCCAGAATAACTATATTTTGTTCTCTGCCCTCTTTTGAAAAATAGAGCGATGCAATAATCTCCGTTTTAGAGAGCTTGCCGCTTCTTAAGAGCGAAAGATAGTGATTTTTTCCGTGCTCATCAGGCTCTCTGTAAAAAATAAGATTATAGGCATTTTTTATAAATTCTTCATCATAATATTTTGTAAAGTCGCTCATTACATGTACACGGTTTTGCGGATATAGTTTAAAAGTTTTTTGTATATATTTTACCAATTTATCTAACCCTTTTCTTTGTAAAAATTTACCTATTTTTTTTGCAAAACCGTAAATGTCATTGACTTGTACATTTGTCTGCGTGTAACTTTTCAATGTAGATCTTGGAGATGATGTTTGAGCAGGATTTAACTCTGCTCTTTTTATCTCTTGTTCAATTTTTTTCACTAACTCATCTGATGTAAGACTGGGTATGTTAATCTCTATCATTTAATTTTACCTCTTTAAAATCTATACTCGGCTGCAGTCTGCAAAGCCCTATAAAAATATTTCCCTCTATTCCTGCCACTTCAAAACCTGCTGCATGATCAAGCCAGTGAGAGCAGTTTGAGAGATGTGTATCTTGTGAGTGAAGAGCTGCCGTTATACTGTATTTGCCGCTTCCGATATTGAGCGGCATTTTATAACTGCAAAGATACTCACAATCTGCTTTAAAATCTATGTTTAGCTTATGATGGTATGTATTTGTTCCAAAAATATCTTGTCCAAATTTATCGCGCAACATTATGCCGATAGTCATATTTGAGATATCTTTTCTTGAGACTATCTTTATCTCTATATTTGCACTCTCGCCCGAACTTATTACATTTGAATTTGATTTCTCGCCTTTTATGCAAACATCCACAATCTCGACTTCAAATGTACCAAATGAGTTGTTTTGTACATTTTGAATAGATATCTTCTCTTCATTATCATTTAGCTTTGCTATCAAAAAGTTATAGCTGTTAATGACATTTTCGGGTTTGCCCTCTTCTACCACCGTTCCATGGTTGAGCAAGATAACTCTGTCACAAAGCAGCTTTAGGGAATTTAAGTCGTGAGATACATAAATGATGGACATTTTTTGTTCTTTTCTCTCTCTGAGGGCTTTTGTGCATTTTGCCGCAAAGTGAGCATCTCCTACAGAGAGTGCTTCATCGACAATTAGGATTTGTGGCTCTGAATAGATGGCGATGGAGAACGCCAAACGCATCTTCATACCTGATGAATAAGTTTTTATAGGTTCATATATGTAATCACCCAGTTCACTAAAAGCTATTATATTATCCGCTTTTTGCTCACACTCTTTTTGAGTCATGCCGATAAGAGTACCGTTTAAAAAGATATTTTCATAACCGCTGAGTTCATCGTTAAATCCTGTGCCGAGTTCGAGAAGTGCGGTTACTCTTCCATGTCTTAAAACTTCCCCGCTTGATGGATTTATAACGCCTGCTATGATTTTAAGTACGGTTGACTTCCCTGCTCCGTTTACCCCGATAATGCCGAGTGTCTCACCCTCGTAGAGATCAAAGTTTATGTTGTTGTTTGAGATGAACTCTTTATGATAAGGTTTGTTTAAAAAGACCTCTTTTAACCTGTCAATATTGTTTTTATAAATCTTATAAATCTTTGTGATGTTTTTTACTTCTAGAACTTTTTTCATAAATGGTTGCTTTTTTTAAAATTTTATAATTATACTATAAGTTTTAGACGAGGTTAAAACCTCGTTTCCAAGTGAAGAATCGGAAGTGAAGATTTATCTTCATCTGAAACAAGACGAGGTTAAAACCTCGTTTCCGAGTTAAGAATCGACAAAGGAAGCAAGGTTTTAACCTTGCCTATGATAGACAGGGTTAAAACCCCGTTTCCGAACTATAGACGAGGATGAATCCTCGCCTCCAATAGAGATGCCATGACTTTCAAGTGTTCTTGCGCCGCTTTATCCCATGAAAAAAGTGCGGCTTGAGCTTTGCTTTTTTTTGAGAACTCTTCTCTTAATATCTCATCATTTAGAAGAATTAGAATTTTATCTTTTATATCTTCTATATCCGTAGGATCGACGTACAGGGCAGCACTGCCGCATACTTCAGGGAGAGATGCCACATTTGAGACGATTACGGGAGTGCCGCATGCCATAGCTTCAAGCGGCGGCAAACCAAAACCCTCATAAAGAGACGGATAGATAAAAATAGTAGCAAGGTTGTAGATATGGGAAAGTTTCGTATCGCTCACATAACC
The DNA here is from genome assembly GCA_903903705.1 of uncultured Helicobacteraceae bacterium. Taxonomy (GTDB): domain Bacteria; phylum Campylobacterota; class Campylobacteria; order Campylobacterales; family Sulfurimonadaceae; genus Sulfurimonas. The sequence goes on along the minus strand of CAIUZU010000195.1, from coordinate 479 downwards.
CAGATAACGGATATGCTCTTGGTTTTTTTCTACCTCCTGCATAATTTCTTGATTTGACCATCCTTTAAAACCGACTAAAATAAGTGGCAGTTTATCTTTTTCTTCTTTTGAGAGAAGATTGTAAGCCTTTAGCAGAGTAAGTAGATTTTTACGTGGTTCAATGGAGCCTACAAAAAGCAAAAACTTTTTAGGCAAATCAAACTCGGCTTTTGTCTCTTGAAGTTCATCTTGAGGATACTCTCTGTAAAGCTCACGGTTTACTCCATGATAAATTACGCTGATTTTATCTTGTGGTATTTGCATATAATCAATAATTTCTTGTTTTGTAAAGTTTGAACCGGTAATGACATGATCAGCTTTTTTTACCAAATCAAAATTCTTATTAAAGTACTCTATACGCTCTTTTGGATGCCAATGTGGTTGAAGTTTAAAAGAGAAGTCATGAAGAGTACAGATAAGTTTTTTTGCTCTTATATTTT
>CAIUZU010000194.1 GCA_903903705.1 uncultured Helicobacteraceae bacterium | reverse complement strand
ACTTTGTGTGTTTAAAATAATATTTTGCAATCTCTTGGAGACTTCTCTGTAGTCATGCACTTCTATCCATTCTCGTTGTGTGGAGTCTTTAGCAGTTAGCAGTTTTGGATTTTCTAAAAGCTCACCAATCTTTTGTGCTATGCTCTGCACCGATGTATCTTTTGAGAAATGTACAATGTCGCAAACGTCGTTAAAAATAGAGATTGGTGTACAGACAACCGGTTTATTTGTAGAAATAGCATATCTCACCGCCGCACTTGAACTCTCTTGTGTCTCTTTGTAAGGCATAACAAGCATATCTGAACAATCAAGATATGTTAAAGAATCGCTATCGCTTAAAAAATCGTTTATCATAGTTACGTCTTTGCTTAAGCCTAAATCTTTGATGATTTTACTGCATTCGCTTGCATACTCATCCGACACTGGATTTGGATAAATAGCATTAACAAGAAGAAGATGAATATTTTTATGGCTCTTTTTAAGTATGCCAAAAGCTTCAATAAGTTCTTTAATGCCTTTATGCGGAAGCATAAAACCATACGAAGAGATAACGGTTTTAGCATCTAAAGATAGCTCTTCTCTTTTTTGCATAGACTCTTGCGTAAGCGGTTCTCTTTTTTGTACGCCGTGAGGGAACAGAGATACATTCTCGACTAAATTGAATGATTTTAATATATTCAAATCGTCAATATTATGAACAAAAATTCTTTTTATTTTTTCTAAAGAGCCGCTAATCCACGATAAAGATGCTTTAAAATCAGCTCTGTTTACATCTTTTACAGAGTGAAGAGTAATATAGATAGATATGTTTTTTGCATGAAGCTTATCAAAGAGTTCACCGAGTGCCATGAGGTTGAAAAAACCAAAATTAAACTGTATAACAACCGTTTCTAAATCGTTTTGAATGATTGCATCATAGAGAGGATTCAAGTCCTTATCATTGACATTGTTAAATACTCTCTCTATAGAGTTTTCAAGATTGGGAGCAATAATCCCACTTTTATCTACACTGTTCGCTAATATTTTTATATCAAAGAGATCTTTATCGAAATGATTTAGCAGAAGCTCCGAATATGTTGCTATTCCGCATTTAGTGTTGTAAGTGCTTACCCAGCCGAGTTTTGTTTTTTTGTCATCAAAGATTGGTTTTTGCTTGACCTCTTCAACTGCTTGAAGCAATCTTTTAGCGCAGTGTTCCCACTTATGATTTGCTAAAATATTCTCTTTTGCTTTTAGCGTTTTTTGTGCTATCTCATCTTGTGGCATCTTATAGAGAAGTTTCATCAGTTGTGCAAGATGTTCTAAAGAGGGTTCTACCCAGTATGAGTTAAAGAGATTCATGTGTGTTTGCGCTTTTGCAAATGCATAATCTATAAGCCATGAAGTATCATCACTACAAAAATCACGTTGCCCTCCAAAACCTGTCGTAATAACAGGCATATCAAAAAGCATAGCTTCAGCCATAGGAAGCCCAAACCCTTCTCCACGGCTTGGAGCGACCAGAGAGTTGCATTTTTGATATAAGCTGATGATGAAAGCGTCTTGTAGATCTTCATTTATAAGTTCTACTTCGGGAAAGTTTTTGTTTGCGTTTTTATGATTTTTCAGCAACTCTTCTATGTTGTTATGCGGATTTGGAAATGTTTTTATAACCAGACATACATCATCAGAAATAGTAAATGCCATCTCATACGCTTTTAACAAAACATCTACGCCTTTTCTAGGAAAACATGAAGATATGTGTAAAAACTTATAGCTTTTTTGTGTTTTAAGGGCGTACTCTTTTGGTTTAATTTCTAAGAGATGATCTACGCCTACGCCTACTACGGGAGCAGAGACAGACAAACCGTTGTCTATCATCACTTTTTGAACATAACGGCTCATAACCGGAAGTGCGTCTAAATGAGTGTTAAAATCTTGAAGATAATGATTTGGGAAAGCCGACTCTTCCCATCCGTAAGAGTTTGTCAGGTTTATAAGCCCTCTCGCATCATATACTCTGGGAGGATAAAGGTTTCTCAGTACGACATCCGAAGTTTGCGCCTTTGTGGCTTTTTTATAAAGTTTGTCATAAAATGGGTTCTGCATTAAAAAATTTTGATTCGGCTCAAAATCACCTAAACCTTCGGTTGAAAAAAGAGAGACCGACTCAGGCTCTATCTTTTGCAATGCTTTTGCCATTTCTCTATTTAACAGCGCTAAAGAGTAACTAGAATCAAAAGGACCCTCTATCTGAATGGCTACATTTTGAAGTGAAGTTGTTTTTGGAATACTCTTAAGATCTATGGATGTGAGGTTTTGGAGATTTAGAAAATGCGCCAAATCGTACTTTATCTTATTGTGTTGAAAATCGAGTAAGTTCTCTCTTTGCGTTTTAATAATGGCTCTCTTAAGCGCCCTGTTTTTTGAAAGAAGAGATAAAAAACCTGCCATGTATCGTAAATTTTTTTCTTTAAAAAGAACTCCAGATCCGCCCAGTGTATTTTTAATATTGCTGCTGTCATACGCCACAACGGGAACATCAAAAATCATAGCTTCTATAAGCGGCACTCCAAAGCCCTCATGTTCGCTTAAACAGACAAAAACATCTGAGGCATGATAGTAAGCATAGAGATCTTCATAAGGAACTTTTCCCGTTATATGAACAAAATCTTGAAGGTTTTTTTCATCGATGAGGTCATGCAGGCTTTGTTCATAATTTTTATCTGAAGTACCGCCTACCAGAAAGAGTTTTGATGGAAGCGGTGAGAGTTTTTTAAAGAGATCAAAAAGCTCTATAAGCTCAAACTGACCTTTGTTCGGCGCTATGCGACCTACAAAAAGGATGTTGTATGTATTTGTATTTTCATCAAAAAGTTTATAATTCCATGGATGATTTTTTATCTTGTCGTACTCTATGAGAAGCGGAATAACTTCTGTTTTTTCTTCTGCAAAACCTACATCAAGAAGTTCATCTACATTTAGCTTTGAATCGCCTATGCTTGCATGTACAATCTTTTTAAACATTTCAAGCTGCTCTCTGCCTTTGATACAGTAATGATGAAACGGGCTCTCTTTAGGAAAAAAATCATGCGGCGTTATGTTGTGATAGACTAAAACAATCTTCTCTTTAAGACTTAAAATCCACTCTTCGAGATCATGCCCCATAGAGTGATGCAGAAGTAAAATATTTTCCTGTGATGTTTTGTATTTTGAGTAGTGTAAAATTTTGTCTTTTAGTTGCGGTGCGACATGTTCACAATATATTTCGGACTCAAAACCAAGCTCTTGTAAAATTTTTTGCGTGTATAGAAGACTGTTTGTAACAGCATCTCCATACGCGCTTCCTGAATGAAATTGATGAATTTTTATTTTGCTCATTTTTT
>CAIUZU010000193.1 GCA_903903705.1 uncultured Helicobacteraceae bacterium | reverse complement strand
CCGCTTAACGCAAGAAAATTTGATTGGGTTATAACTTGCAAGGAAAGTTTCAATACTATCTCATTGCACTCATAAGCTACAACATCTTTTTCAATCATTTTAAAGCGAAGCAACTTCTTTAATGCATAGTCTAAACTATTTACTTCTATCCAAGCTATTTCACTGTCTTTAACTTGGGCTGTTCTCTCAAATACTACACCGTAAGCACCGTTTGCAATCGCAATATCTATCTCTTCATGATTGTAAGCAAAAAAAAGATCACCTCTTTTTACTCTAGAGGCTTCAAAAACAATATTCTCAAAACTGTTTATACAAGGTTCATTTGCAAGAACAGCTTGAGTAAGTGCTAAAAAGTTTTCAAGTCTCATCCAATCGGCGTGCCTGCTTTTTTAGGTTTTTCAGGTCTGATTAAACATAGACCATCTTCATCCTTAGCAGCAAGAAGCATTCCCTCTGAGAGCATTCCCATGAGTTTTGCAGGTTTTAGGTTTGCAACAACGCAAACATGACTATTTATAAGTGATTCAGGAGTATAAAACTCTCTTATTCCGGCTACTACTTGTCTTGGATTTTCTTCACCCAAATCAACTTTTAGTTTTAAAAGCTTGCTGCTCTTTGGAACAATTTCGGCTTCTACTACGATACCGACCTTTAATGATGTTTCAAAAAATTGACCAATCTCTATTAAGTTATCTTGCTCTTTTTCAATATCTTTTGCCGCACACTTCTCTTTTTGAGGGTTTGGCTGAGCAAGCGGAGCTTCTGGCATCAACGGAGCTTCTATACGAGGAAAGAGGGGAGGCGTCTGCTTGATATTAAATAATTTCAGCATTCTTTTCTCTTCAATTAACTCTTTATACGATGCATTATCTATCTTAAAACCAAGCGTATCTGCGATAATATTTGTAGTATTAGGCATAATAGGATGCAGCATTATAGAGGCTTTCGCAAGTATATTTGCAACCAGTGCAACTGTCGCTAATGCCTCATCTTTTCTCTCTTCTTTCATTTTTACCCACGGAGCATGCTCTTCTATAGCCTTGTTTCCGATAGAGAAAAGTTTCCATAACTCTTCAAGGTATCTATGAGTTTGAAAATTTTCCATAAACGTATTAAGTGAATCAATAACCAGATTCATAGCATCAATCTCTTTTTTGTGATACTTCAAAACATCCACACTATCTATCTCGAAGTCTGAGTATTTGCCGCTCATACCGATAATACGGTTTAAAAGATTTCCCAAATCATTACTAAGCTCTGAATTTATTCTATCAATAAACGCTCTTTGAGAAAAATCGCCGTCTTGACCAAAAGGAACCTCTCTAAGCATGAAATAGCGTAAATTTTCAACACCATAAGCATCGGCAACCTGTTTTGGAGAGATAACATTTCCTTTTGATTTACTCATCTTTTCACCGTCTCTTGTCCACCAGCCATGAGCACCGATGTGTTTTGGAAGAGGGAGATCTAGACTCATTAAAAATGCAGGCCAGTAGATAGCATGAAAACGAAGAATATCTTTGCCGACAAACTGAACAGAAGCAGGCCAATAACGCATATTTTCTTCAGTAGTCCCATATCCAAGAGCCGTTACATAGTTCATCAATGCATCAAGCCAAACATACATAACATGTTTGTCATCCTTGATTGAATCAGGCATTTTAACACCCCATGTAAAAGATGTTCTTGTCACTGAAAGGTCACGAAGACCGCCTTTTACAAAGTTAATAACTTCATTTGCTCGAGAGCGCGGCATAATAAAATCAGGATGTTGGGCATAGTGTTTTAAAAGTGCATCTTCATATTTAGAGAGTCTGAAAAAATAGCTCTCTTCCTTGATAATATTAGTACTTCTACCGCAATCAGGACAAAATTCTCCATCAACAAGCTGAGTTTCAGTAAAAAAAGTCTCACAGCTCACACAGTAGTGACCTTCGTAAAAATCTTTATAAATATCACCTTTGGCATACATAACTTCAAAAGCTCTCTGTACGCCTTTTTTATGGTCTTCATCGGTTGTACGAATAAACTTGTCATAGCTTATATCGAACTCATCCCATAAATTTTTAAAAGTAGCACTTATCTCATCAGCGAACTCTTGAGTGCCTTTAGAGTTTTTTTGAGCCGACTCTTCTATTTTTTGACCATGCTCATCCGTACCTGT
>CAIUZU010000192.1 GCA_903903705.1 uncultured Helicobacteraceae bacterium | reverse complement strand
GTTGTAATAAGGGCTACTGATAAACTGAGTTTAATAAATTTCATTTCATATCCTTTTATATAAATTTCAAGTGTAATTGTATCCCCCAAAGCAGTCAAAAAAAACTCAAACAATACGGCTATGGTGTAAAGAAAATATAAAGAATTTTAGAAAATAACAGCCTTTATAGTATATGAACTTTGTGGCTTTAAAACCTTTCTATCGTCAAACGCATTAGCTGACTCTATGCAGAGCATATGCTCGTAAGCATTCTCGTTCATAGCACTCATTCTTAAAGTTTTTTCTATCCATGGATTCCAAACAACTGTTGAAGATGAGCCGCTGTTTTTTATATGAATTTCCCTATTTTCATCTCTCAAAACAATTTCATCAGTAACCTCTTGGTAAACTCTGTCAACCTCTTGGTTAAAAGTTATATCGCCCTCTTGTATCTCGTTTTTCCATGTAAGAGCATCTAGGTAAGGCTTTTTGTCCAAACCTTTGATAAGTGCATGTGAAATGTGCGAAACTTTGAAATAGGTGTGAAGAGCTTGCGTCAAGACAAAACTCTCACAATCAAGATTTGTAGTTTTTAGCTCCATCGTTAGCTTGTCTGAGATAGTTACATGTAGCTCAAGCTCAAATTTATACCGCCACATTTTAAGCGTTTGGCTGCCGTGAGTAAGCCTAAATGTCAAAGATGAACTTTTTTCATCAGACTCATCGCTTTTTATAAACTCCCACATGGAGAGTCTTGCAAAGCCGTGTTGAGGCAGATTTTTATTTTCGTTAAAACCAAACCATGGCCAGCAGATGGGAACTCCACCACGAATTGCTTTGCCGTATTCAAAATCACTCACTTCACTTAGCCAAAGTATCTGCTCTTCATCCGCTCTTTTATAGTGAAAAATATGTGCACCCTGAAGAGCGATTTTTGCCTCTGCGGCAGAATTTTTTATCTCTATATATTCAAATCCGTTAGCCAATTTTTTATGAACAATCATTCACTTCTCCATGATGAGATTTTATGTCCTTTGATAGCGTAAAAAAGTATAAAAGCATAGCAAACTATGCCGATAAGGTAGGTTGATTGCATATCACCGCTTGTTTGAGCGATTTTACCGAAGAGTAGCGGAAGTATCGCACCACCCGCTATCGCCATAATCAAAAGTGCGCTCCCTTTTGCCGTATGTCTGCCTAAGCCCTCTAGCGCCAGAGGCCAGATTGTCGGCCAGACAAGAGCATTTGCAAATCCCAAAAGTGCAACAAATGTTATGCTGTCGGGAATGGTTCTAACTCCGCTGTAGCCCCATAATATCTCGCTGATTGTATTGCTTTGCGTTGATGAAGCTGCAACACCGAGCAAAAACAGCACCCCAAATAGGCTAGAGAACAGAAGCGCTTTTTCTTGTGAGAGATATTTGGGTATGAAAAAAACGCCGACAAGATATCCAAAAACCATAAAACTCATAGTAAAAGATGTCAAAGAGGTGTAATTTTCTATACCCAAACTTTGTCCGTAAAGCCCAATAGTATCTCCGGCGATTACCTCAATACCGACATAAAAAAAAAGAGCGGCTGCTCCCAAAACAACACGGGGAAACTCAAATATGCTCTTTTGTTCAACCTCATCATCTTGAGCAAACTCAAACTCGGGAAGTGAAGAAAACTTTACAAGTACGATCAAGCCACTCAAAACTACAGCCATAATTATGTATGGAGTTATCAGTTTTGAAGCCAAAATCTCTTTTGCCTCGCTTGTCAGATCTTCCAAAGAGCCGATGCCGGAGAGTATAAAAGCACTAAAAAGCAAAGGAGCGACAACTCCGGCACCTTTGTTTATAAGCCCCATTATGCTTATTCGCATAGCGGCACTCTTGATATCTCCGATACAGACTATGTATGGATTTGATGCACTTTGAAGTACTGTAAGCCCCGTTCCCAGCGTAAAGAGTGCGACAAGAAAGAGTATAAAATTTGCACTTTGTGCGGCAGGGATAAATATAAGGCTTCCCACAACCATGATTGCCAAACCTAAAGCCATACCGTTTTTATAGCCTGTTTTCTCAAGCAGATAAGCCATTGGCAGAGCCATAACGGTATAAGCTATATAAAAAGCAAAAGTTACAAAAAGCGCTTGAAACTCGTTAAGGTCGCAGATGACTTTTAAAAAGGGAATGAGTGAGCCGTTGAGCCATGTAACAAATCCGAAAATGAAAAACAGAACTCCTATGATTGCCATAGGAACAAGCGTTGATTTACTTTGCACTTTTTAGACTTTTTAGACTTTTTAGATAGTGTGCAACTGCATCTTCATCGTTTGTATGAGGCAGGACGATATTTGCCAATTTTTTCACACCCTCTTGCGCATTTGCAACCGCAACCGAAGTTCCGGCAAGCTCAAACATACCGACATCATTAAAATTATCTCCAAAAACGGTTAGTTTAGAGAGATCAAAACCTACATATTCGCTTACGCTTTTAATGCCGTGAGATTTATCCGCATCTTTATGCAAAATCGTCAAAAAGTAGCAGCCGACATAAGCTTCAGGCGCTAAGATATATTTTAAAGAATCTCCAAAAATTTTCTCCACTTGAAGTGCAAGCTCTCGCAACAAAACCTCATCTCCAAAATAGACGACTTTAAAATTATCATCCATCGCACGAAGATTGCTCTGCTGATTGTGGTGATCGTCATTTTTATAATTTTTAAGCACCTCTTTTTGATGTGCGTTTAAAACAGTAGAGTAAGAGAAGATTTCACGCAGAGTGCCATCTGCCAAAGAGAGGATAAAAGGGTAGATACCCAGCTTCGCACCCTCATCTATAATAGCATCCGATACCGCTTTGTTTATAAACTTTGTGTCGATTATCTTCTTATCCATGGTTGCTATTAAAGCCCCGTCAAGCAGTATCATCGGAGCATTTATATCTACATCTTTTAAAAACTGCATAGTTTTTTTGTATGTTCTAGCCGTCGCAACACTTACAATAGAGTCGGCAGCCGTACCATTCCAAATATCTCTCGTGAAGTCACTTACCGACAAATCAGTTCGCAAAAATGTGTGGTCTAAATCTGTAATATATATATTTTTCATTGTGTTAATACCTCAATTTGCATGTAATCATCTTCTCAACAAGCAGACGTCCTACTTCAAGCTTATCATCGACTATGGAGGTTATAGCTAAATCTTTTAGGCTCTCTTTATCTTCGAGTGTTGAGACTTTTACTATAAGGTTTATATCTTTTGTATGTTTTAAAATAGCCTCGCAAACCGCTCTTTTTTTCTCTACGTTATCAAGCGTTACTATTACTGCTGCGGCACTCTCCGCATGGAGTGCTTCAAGCAGAGATAGCTTTGACATATCCCCAAGATATGCCTCTTTTCCCTCTGCCAATGCTTCTTGAACATGTTTTGGATTGTTATCGATGATAACATAGTGAGCATCGATTTTATCAAGATTTTGTGCCACAAACTTACCTGTAATACTGTAACCGCATAAAATAACATGATCTCGTCTTGAGATAAAAGCATCGATATTTAGTCCAAGATATTGATGATGGCTCACAAAACTTACAAATGCGTTTATTTTTGAGATAAAAAACGGTGTCACAATCATAGAGAAGATGACTACAAGAACAAAAAGCGACTCCAATTCCTCTTTCAAAAGTCCTCCCATGCTTGCAACCGCAAAGATTACAAATGAAAACTCTCCAACCTGAGATAGGGCAAGCGCAGTTTTAAGAGAGAGTACATGCGATGATGAGAGGCGAAGCACAGAATATGTTACAAAAGTTTTTAAAATAAAAACAAGAAGAAAGATAGCTATGATTATTCCTATATGATCCATAAAAAAGAGGAGATCTATCTTCATTCCCACAACTATAAAAAATGTACCTAAAAGTATGTCTTTAAAAGGTGCTATATCCGTTTCTACTTTATGGTGATACTTTGTTTCGGCAATAATCATACCTGCGATAAAAGCTCCAAGAGAGTAGGTAAAACCCATAAATGAAGCCAAAAGTGCCGCACTCACAACTATAAATAAAACAGAACCCATAAAGAGTTCATCCACTTCGCTTGATGCCGAGAAGTGTAAAAGCCAAGTCATAACTCTCTTGCCGACAATAAACATAAATCCTATAATTAGAACAGCACTTATAAAAGTGTCTCTTATGATTACACCGACCGACTCTCCGCCTGCCTTTGTCAAAAATCCCAAAAGGATAAGGATTGGGATAACCGCTATATCTTGAAAAATAAGTATCCCTGTTGCACGCTGACCGTAAGGGTTGTGTATCTCTTTTGAACTCTTTAGATAACTAAGCACTACTGCCGTAGAGGAGAGAGCAAACGCAAAAGAGAGAATAAGTGCCGGTGTTGACTTCATTGAAAAAAGATAGTGGCTTATAGCATAGACGATTAAAGCGGTAAACCCCACTTGCAAAAATCCGTTTAAAAAAATCTCTTTTCTCATGCTGTTCATCTTAGCCAAAGAGATCTCAAGCCCGATTGTAAACATCAAAAAAACGATGCCGAACTCCGCAATATGTTCTAATGTCTTCGAGTCGTTCATATACCTTAAATCAAATGTATAAACAATAATAGTACCGGTATCATACGTACTGGAGAAAAACCTGTTTTGTTAAGTCCCGGAGAATTCATCGTTGTGCTGACGCTATTGCAAGGGGTCAAAACCGGACAGCTATTCCGGGCGTGGCCGG
>CAIUZU010000191.1 GCA_903903705.1 uncultured Helicobacteraceae bacterium | reverse complement strand
GCAAAAACTCAACATTTAATGGTGATTTTAATAAAGCATTAAATGCTATCAAAGCAAAAACACTTATTATGCCTTATCCTCTTTTGGTATAAAATCCATACCGATTTTTGGAAAAAGAGTGAGTGAAGCAAAGAAAACGACAAAAACAAAGATAAGAGTTGAGACTTTGTACTTCAAAACAAACAGAAGTGTTCTTTCATAGATTTGCTCAATAAATTTAAAAACAGGCTCACTCAAATCATAAAATCTGCTCTCGCCCTTACTCAGAGTTCTAGCACTTAAACTCGGAATAAAGCTAAGTGCAATAGTATATGAGATGATGATGGCAAAGCCAACCGTCATGGCAAAGCTCTCGAAAAACTTTCCTACGATTCCACTCATAAAAGAGACGGGAACAAATACTGCCAAAAGCATCGCCGAGATCGCCAAAATGGTAAAAGCCATCTCTTTTGTGCCCTCGTATGCCGCTTCGTATTTCCCTAAACCCTCTTCCATTTTTTTATAGATATTCTCAATTACTACGATAGCATCGTCTATGATAATTCCGATTGCCAAAGTAAGACCGATAAGCGTCATTTTATTTAGCTCAAATCCCATGTAGTCCATCAAAGCAAACGTACCCATAATCGAAGCCGGAATAGAGAGAGCCGAAACTATAGTTATGGTAAAGTTTCTTAAAAACACAAAAACTATGATTGCCGCAAGTATAGATCCGTATACGAGATCAAACTCCACGTCTTTTAGCGAGTGGATGATAAAGGGCGACGTGTCGTTTAAAATCATCACTCCAAACTTCTCCCCTGCCATCATCTGAATCTCTGGAACAACCTTTTTTACGCTCTCGACAATAGAGAGCGTATTTGTACCGGAGATTTTTTGAACCTCAAGCATAACGCCTTCAACTCCGTTATATGAAGCGTAATTTTTGGCATCACTCAAAGAGTCTTCGACCGTTGCGATATCTTTTAATTTTATATTGTCTTTTATCTCTATATTTTTTAGCTCTTCGATACTTAGCGCATCTGCCTTTGTTTTAAGCGTCAGCTCCTCGGTTTTGGTTATAAGTTTTCCACCGCCGATTTTAATATTTTCTTTTGCAACCGCCGCATTTAACTCCGCTATCGTAATCGCATACTTATTTAGCTCCGTTATATGCGGAAATATCTTAATCTCTCTATCTTTATAGCCGACGATGTTGATAGCGCCGACATCATTTATTTTTTGAACTCTGGGCTTTACTTTCTCATCTGCAAAAAGCATAAGATTTTCTACACTATCATTTTTTGCGGTTAAAAATATATTTATAATAGGTGCTCCACCGATATCAAGTTTGCTTACAAGAGGCGTTTTTGCATCTTTTGGCAAATTCACGGCAGAAACTTTGTCTCTTACGTCGTTTGCGGCTTCATCGATATCTCTCTCTAAAAAAAACTTGACTGTTACGACACTTACACCGTCGCTGCTGCTAGATATGATACTGTCCACGCCGCCGATTCTTGAAATCGCTTCTTCTATCTTATCTGTAATTTGTGACTCAATAGTGCCGACTTCTGCTCCGGGATAGTTCGTTTGAATCGTAACTATGGGAAAGTCTACGTTTGGAAAGAGAGCTGAGGGCATTGACTTGAAGCTCATGTATCCAAATATAACCAATGTCACAACATACATAAGAGTTGCGATGGGTCTTTTGATTGCTAATTTATACATGCAGGTTACTTCTTAGCATCTATTACGCCATCGCCGAAGAGTTTAACTACAAAACCTTTTGCCTCTGCCTCTGCACCAAGCTTTCTGCTTTGTTGATTTACATGCGGATAGACTTTTGTGATAACGCTTGTATGTACTTTTTCATCTCCGTCGATTTTGTACTTAAATGTCTGCCCTGCTTTAACCGTCTGCCAATATTTTTGGTCAAACTCAAGTACGAGTTTTCTCTCGTTTTGACTCTGAATCTTTAAAATAGTTTTTGGCGACATCTCGGTTACCACATCTCCGACCTCTACGTTTTTCTCATAAATAACGCCGTCATAAGGAGCATAAAGTATAGTTTTTTTGTACAAAGCCTCTCTGTAGTTAAGATTTGCTTTTGCATGTTCAAGTGCTGTTTTTGCCTTCTCATACGCAAGTGCATAGAGATCAAACTTGGCTTCGTCTATAAGATGTTTTATCTTCTCTTGTCTCTCATAATCTCTTTTGGCATATTTAAAGACAACCTCGGCATTTGCCGCATCGGCTTTTGCGATTTCAAGAAGAGCTTTTGTGTCATCATTTGCAAGTTCTACGAGGATATCCCCTTTTTTTACATTTTGCGAGATATCTATATGCACCTTTTTAACGATTCCGCCTGCATTAAAAGCCAAAGCTGAATCCCTAAGAGCTTCCACGAAAAAATTGGCATATACCTCTTGTGCATTTAAACCCAGAACTAAAAACAGCAACACTAAAAATATCTTTCTCATTTTAAAAACTCCTCTAAATTTTTTCCGCTGTGGTAGTAAAAGAGAGCATGTGCGATTTCAAGTTCACATAAAGAACGCTCATACAAGGCACTCGCACTCGTTTTTGCGCTTAGTGCGTCAAGATAGATTACATAATCGACTATACCTGCATTATACTTCTTATTGATGGTTTTAAATGCGCTCTGTGCTGAAGTCAAGGCACTTTTTGCACTTTGAATCTTCAGTTTTATACTCTCAAGCCTTGCAATAGATATCTCATAATCCGCCTTTTGCTTATGAGACATGTACTCCATCTGTTTGCTTAGAGCTTTTGCATTTAAGTCAACAGCCTGTTTTGCTTCGCTGGTAGCACCATAGTCAAAAATTCTCATATTCAAAGAAAGTAGAGCTATATTTTGTTTATCTATTTTTGCAGGGTGTGTCGATTCGATATCGTTATATCCATAAACGGTGTAAACATCTTCTAGTTTTACCTTAGGATAGTATGCACCCTCAAGAGCTTTTGAACTGCTTTGTAGTGCGTTTTGTTTATACAAAAGCGACTTTATAGAATCACTTTGTTCAAAAGTATCCGCTGAGATCTCCATAAAAGCCGATGATTCAAAACTCTCTATCTTCTTTCCTACTTTAATCTCCAACGCTTTTTTAGCACTTAGTATCTCAAAGAGCACCGACTCAATCTCATAAATATTCGTATCGTAAGAAGCTTGAAGTCTCTCTACATCATCACGTGTTGCAAGTTTTGCATCATAAAACTGTTTTACTCTCTCAAGCTGTTCATGCATAGATTTTTTTGCATCCTCTTTTGCCGCCAGCAGTGCTTTAAGACTTTGTATCTCGTAAAAATCCCTTACTATCTCAAGTGATATATTTTTTCTCTCTTGGGATTCATCATGAGCACTTGCCTTATGCTCATTTTTTGCCCTCTCAAGCTGTGATGATTTGATACCGCCGTCATAAACATCAACTTCTACTCTGCCGTAACCGCTGTAAATATCACTTATCTGAAAAGGAGTGACATCGCTCGTATTTTTATAAGAAGCACCGATATCAATCTTCGGTAAGAAGTCACTTTTTTTTGACTCTACCTCTTTTTCTTTGGCATCTTTTGTATATTTATATGATTGAAGAAGGTTATTATTTTGATGTGCATGCTCTAAAATAGATTTTAGAGTATCTCCAAAAAGCAGTGCGGGAAGTAGTAAATATAGAACTCTTATCATTCTTATACCTTTTTCGTTACAAGATGTCTCGCACTTATGTCTTTAATAGTAAAAACAGTAGTACGAGTGTATAAAAATATTACTTGACTAATGCGACTGCATCAATCTCTACAAGTGCATTTTTCGGAAGAGTTTTTACGGCTACGGTTGAGCGAACAGGTTTATGAGAGCCAAAAGCCTCCGCATAGATCTCGTTTACGGTTGCAAAATCATCCATTGAGGCTAAAAAAATCGTAGTTTTTATAACGCTTTGCATTGAAGCTCCCGCCTCTTCTAAAACAGCCTGAAGGTTTTGTAGAACCTGCTTTGTCTGAATCACAACATCATCTTCAAGCATCACACCCTCAGGAGTAAGAGCAATCTGCCCCGACGTAAAAACCATCCCGTTTGCCACTACTGCCTGTGAATATGGACCTATTGCCGCCGGTGCTCTG